>NZ_JBHUWW010000010.1:0-110881 GCF_042669755.1 Kitasatospora sp. NPDC057223
TCCCGGTGCTGTCACCGGGAGGGCCGCGTACGGTCCGGGTCGCCTGCGGGTGGAGGACGCCACCAGGGCCGCCGCGTGCGTGCGCGGCGCGGCGCGGGTCTCAGGCGATGCGGCTGAGGAACTCGTCCGCGGTGGCGGGCCAGTCGATGAGCGCGGTCTCGGTGCCGGGCGGGACGAGTTCCTTCGTGGCGTCGAGGAAGCGGCGCAGATCCGCCCCGGCCATCCGGAAGGTGGCGGTGCCCGTCGCGGACAGGAAGTCGAGCCGTACCCGGCCCGGCGCCTCCGGCCGGACCAGCAGATCCCCGCTGCCGGCCGGCGCGCGGGTGCCCTCGTCGAGCAGGTCCCGGCCGACGGTCCACTCGATGCCGTCCTCGATCGACCCGCCGTCCTCGACCGTGAGGCCGTCGAGGACGGCGGGGCCGGGGAAGCACAGCGAGACGGCGTAGGGGTCGTCCGAGCGATAGCGCAGGACGAGGCGGAGGACGCGAGGGGAAGGTCCGCCAATTTCTCCGGTCGTCGGGAGTTCGGTGATGTCTGCCATGGATCGTCCTCGGGGAGCGGGGCGTGCGGACGCTGCGCGTCTGCCCGCCCCGCCGCCTTTCACACCGACCGGCCGTCACTCCGACGGACCGTCACCACCGTTGGGCCGCTGCGCATGTGCCTCGACGTGCTCCTTGAACTCCCGCAGGCCGTCGATCGCCTTCCGCTGGACGAAACCCAGCGCCTCGCCGACCGTCTCCAGCACGCCGTGCGGCCTGGTGTCGATCTGCAGCATCACCTTGGTGCTGGCGTCGGTCAGGCGGTGGAAGGTGACGACACCCGCCTGCTTGAGATCGCCCGCCACCGTGGTCCAGGCGACCCGGTCGTCCGGGATCAGCTCGGTGAGCTGGGCGTCGAACTCCCGCTCGACACCGGCCACCCGGACCACCCAGTGGGTGAGTTCCGGTGTCCGCTGCTGGACGCCGACGACCCCCTGCATGAACTGCGGGAACTCGTCGAAGCGCGTCCACTGCCCGAAGGCCACCGACACCGGTACGTCCACCTCGACCGACTCCTCGATCTGCGTCATCCTGCGTCCTTCCCGGATCCGTTGCGGCCACCGCGCGGTGACCACCCGTCCGTCTGTCCCGTCCGGCCCCCCGCATGCCCGGTCGTCCGCGCCGACCGCGCCGGCCGGGCCCCGCGCCGGCGCGCATGCTTCGGCCGGGGCAGGGCAGGCGGGCCCCTGTCCCGGGACGAGCCGGGGCCTGGACGGCCGAGGAGAAGAAGATGACGTTCCTGTGGGCGCTGGTCGCCGGTCTCGTGATCGGACTGCTCGCCAAGCTCGTACTGCCGGGCCGCCAGCCGGTGCCGCTGTGGCTGACGGTCCTGGTGGGCGTGGTCGGCGCCGTCGTCGGCAACGCGCTCGCCTCGGCGATCGGGGTCCGGCACACGGACGGGATCGACTGGGTCCGGCACCTGCTCCAGGTCGGGGTGGCGGCGGCGCTGATCGCCCTGACGAGCTCGGCCTACGCCGGCCGGCGCGGGTGACGGGCGGCAGGCACGGCACGACCGGGACACGGACCGGCCCGCCCGGCACGGGCGCAGGCAGGCCGGACGCGGAGACCGCCCCGCGACAGGGGCACGGTGACACGTCGTCGAGGACGAAGCGAGGAGACACGATGGACAGCAACCTGTGGGGCCACAGCGCGGACAGCGGCTACATCGAGGGCCAGGACCTGATCGGCTACGCGGTCGAGGCCAGGGACGGCCGGATCGGCAAGGTCGACCGGCACTCCGTCGACGTCGACGCCGCCTACCTGGTGGTGGACACCGGGCCGTGGATCTTCGGGAAGCAGGTGCTGCTCCCGGCGGGCACGGTGGAGCGGATCGACCACGAGGAGAAGGTGGTGTACGTGAACCGCTCCAAGGACGAGATCAAGGGCGCGCCCGAGTTCGTCGACGAGCACGGCGCCCCGGACAGCAACCACTTCCAGCTGCTCGGGGGCTACTACGGCCCGATCGTCTGACAGCCGCCCGGCGGCAACAGGCTCCGGTGGCGTCCCGCAGAGGTCGGGGACGCCACCGGAGCCGTTTCAGTCCAGGAGAAGCAACCGAAACGTTCTGCTTCAGGCACCGAAATATTTTGAGCGCAAAAACGCACCTGTGCCCACGGTGAACCTCGTCCGTCACCCCGGAGACCGCGATCACGGATGAGCGCGGTCCGCGGGGAGGGCGTCAGGCGCTCGGCGGGGGACCGGTGCTCTTGCGGACCACCAGGCTGGTGGCCAGCTCCAGCCGGGTGGCGGTGTTCTCGTCCGCCCGCAGTCGCATCAGCATCTGCGCGGCCTCCTCGGCCATCTGACGCAGGGGCTGGTGCACCGTGGTCAGCGCCGGGCTGATCCAGCGGGCGATCGCGACGTCGTCGTACCCGACCACCGAGAGGTCCCGCGGGACCTGCAGTCCGTGCACCCGGGCCGCCTCCAGGACGCCGAGGGCCTGGAGGTCGCTGCCCGCGAACACGGCGGTGGGGCGGTCGGGCAGCGCGAGCAGCTCCATCGCGCGGCGGTAGCCGCCCTCGACGTGGAAGTCGCCGAAGGTGACCAGCTCGGGGTCGACCTCCAGGCCGGCCATGGTCATGGCCGAGCGGAAGCCGTCGAGCCGGGCCACCGAGCAGAGCATGTCCCCGGGCCCGCTGATGATCGCGATCCGCCGGTGCCCGCACTCGATCAGGTGCCGGGTGGCGGCGAGCCCGCCGGACCAGTTCGCCGACCCCACCGAGGGGACGTCGGGCTCGGGGTCGCCGGCCGGGTCGATGATCACGAACGGGATGGCGCGGGACCGGAGCTGCTGCTTGAACTCCAGCGGCAGCGCGGAGAAGACCAGCACGACGCCGAGCGGGCGCCGCCGGAGCACGCCCTCGATCCAGTCCTCGCCGGGGGAGTGCCGGGTGCCGCTCTCGGTCAGCACGACGCTGGCGCCGTGCTCCTTGGCCACGTTCTCGACGCCCCGGATCAGCTCCATCGCCCAGAGGCTGTCGAGTTCGTGGAAGACCAGCTCGATCAGCGGGGCCTCACCCGCGCTCCGGCCGGACCGCCGGTAGCCGTGGATCTCCAGCAGCTGCTCGACCCGGACCCTGGTCGGCCGGGCCACGTCCTGTCGGCCGTTGAGAACTTTCGAAACTGTCGAGATCGAAACGCCGGCCTGTTCCGCCACCTGGGCCAGGGTCACGCGGCCCGTCTCCTCGTCTTCCTGCATGGCGTGCAGCATAGGCCACTCGCCAGGGTCACGCTTTGATAACCCCGCCACCGAGGGTTGACCGCTCCCCTGGGGGGTCCTAGCGTCGCAGCGCACAGAGAATTTCGGCAACGAAGCCGAAACATTTCGAGAGGCACTGCGATGAAGAGATCCGCTCAGCTCCCCCGCGCCGCCGCCGCAGCCACGGCCGTCCTGCTCGGCCTGAGCCTGACGGCCTGCGGCAGCAGCGGCTCGGCCGCCGGCGGTGGCGACACCATTCACGTCCTGGTCTACGGCGACGCCACGAACAAGGTCGAGAACCAGCTTGTCGAGACGTTCAACAAGACCTCCAAGGTGAAAGTCGTCCTGGACACGATCCCGGGCGCCGACTACCAGCAGAAGCTTCAGACGATCATCAACACCAAGCAGGCGCCGGACGTCTTCTTCAACTGGGGCGGCGGCTCCATCAAGCCGTTCGTCAAGGCGGACCTGCTGATGCCGCTGGACGAGATGATCGCCAAGGACCCGGGCCTGAAGAGCAACTTCCTCCCGTCGGTCTTCAACACCGCCGTGATCGACGGCAAGTCGTACGGCGTGCCGATGCGCGGCACCCAGCCCGTCCTGCTCTTCAACAACAAGAAGGTCCTCGCGGACGCGGGCCTCACCGAGCCGAAGACCTGGGACGACCTGCTGGGCGCCGTCCGCGTGCTGAAGGCGAAGGGCATCACCCCGATCGCGCTCGGCGGCGGCGACCAGTGGCCGACCCTGATGTGGTTCGAGTACCTCTACGACCGCATCGCGGGCCCCGGCGCCGGCAGTGCCGGCCTGTTCCAGACCGCCCTGAACGGCGACAAGAACGCCTGGGCCGGCCCGGACAGCGCGAAGGCGCTCGGCATGCTCAAGGAGCTGATCGACGCCGGTGCGTTCGGCACCAACTACGACTCGGTGAAGTTCACCGACGGCGGCTCCCCGGCGCTGCTGGCCCGCGGCAAGGCGGCCTTCGAGCTGATGGGCTCCTGGGAGTACTCGACCCAGCAGGACGCCAACCCGGACTTCACCAAGAGCGACCTCGGCTACGGCGCCTTCCCGACCGTGCCCGGCGGCAAGGGCGACCCGAAGAACGTCGTCGGCAACACCAACAACTTCTACTCCGTGCTGAAGAAGACCAAGCACCCCGAGGCCGTCGCCGAGTTCCTCAAGCTCCAGTACTCCGACGAGTTCGTCAAGGCGCAGCTGGCCATCGGCAACCTGCCGACCACCACGAACACCTCCGGCTTCCTGAACACCGCGGCGAACCCGGAGTACTCCGGATTCCAGTTCGACCTGGTCAAGGGCGCGCCGTCGTTCGAGCTGTCCTGGGACCAGGCGTACCCGCCGGCGGCCACCACGCCCATCCACCAGGCGGTGCAGCAGTTCTTCAACGGCCAGATCGACCAGGGCGGCTTCATCAAGGCCATGCAGGCCCTGCCGACGAGCTGAATCGAGCTCTTTCCATCATGACCAGCAACGTCATCACCACCACGGTGAGCAGGCGCCGGGCCCCTGGCCGGGCCGGCACCGCGGTGACCCGCCCGGGCTTCCTCTGGGCAGTCCCAGCCACCCTCTTCTTCGTCCTCTTCGCCGTCATCCCGCTGGTGCTGGTCGCCGCACTGTCGTTCATGCGGTGGGACGGCCTGTCCGCACCCGAGTTCGCGGGTCTCGACAACTGGGTCGCGCTGATCCACGACCCGGTGATGGCCAAGAGCCTCTGGCTCAGCCTGCTGCTCACCCTGCTCGGGGTCGCCGTCCAGACGCCGGTCTCGCTGCTGCTCGGCGTCTGGGCGGCCGGGCCGCAGCGCAACCGGGCCGTCCTGTCGGCGATCTTCTTCGTGCCGCTGCTGCTCTCCGCCACCGCCGTCTCGGTGCTGTGGCGGGCCCTGCTGGACCCCAACTTCGGTGTCCCGGCGCAGGCGCAGTGGCTGTTCGGCGACGGCAACCTGTTCGGCTCGCAGAACGCCGCCATCGGCGTGCTGGTGTTCGTCGGGACCTGGCAGTTCACGCCGTTCCACACGCTGATCTACCAGGGCGCGGCGCGGGCCGTCCCGCCGGTGCTCTACCAGGCGGCGGCGATCGACGGGGCGGGGCGGGTGCGGCAGTTCCTCCACATCACGCTGCCGCAACTGCGGAACGCGATGATCACCTCGGTGATCCTGATGATCGTCGGCGGTCTCACCACCTTCGACACCGTGCTGATCCTCACCCAGGGCGGGCCCGGTACCGACACCACGATCAGCGCCTACTACATGTACCAGAAGGCCTTCAAGGGCTTCGACTTCGGCGCCGGCTCGGCCATCGCGCTGCTGCTCGTCCTGGTGGCCACCGTCATATCGCTCCTCGTCGTGCGCCTGTCCGGGTACGACAAGATGCGCAGCACCTCGGAGGGTCTGTGATGAGGCGCCGTCCCAACGTCCTCGCCGGGTTCGGCTCGCTGGTCTGGCTGGCCGTCGTCGGTCTGCCGCTGTACGTGCTGCTGACCGCCACCCTGCAGACCCGCGCCGACTACGCGCAGAGCGGGCCGCTCGGGCTGCCGAAGCACCTCACTCTGCAGAACTACCTGGACGACTTCTCCGGCGGCTTCGGCCAGTACTTCCTGAACACGGTGATCGTCACGGTGAGCGTGGTCGCCATCGTGCTGCTGGTGGTGCCGCCGCTCTCCTACGCGATCGTGCGCAGTCGCGGCCGGGCCACCAACCTGGTCTTCCGGCTGTTCCTGCTGGGCCTGGCGATCCCCGCGCAGGCGGTGATCGTGCCGATGTTCTACGTGATCAGCAAAGCCGGCCTGTACGACAACCTGATCGGCGTGATCCTGCCGACCGCGGCGTTCTCGCTGCCGGTCTGCGCCCTGATCTGCACCGGCGTGATGCGCGACATCACCCCGGAGCTGTACGAGGCGATGGCCATGGACGGCGCGCCGCCGTGGCGGGTCTTCCTCCAGCTGGTGCTCCCGCTGTCCAAGGGCGGCCTGTCGACCATCACCGTCTTCTCCGCCCTCCAGGCGTGGAACGGGTTCCTCTTCCCGCTCGTGCTCACCCAGTCCGACGACACCAAGGTGATCACCCTCGGGCTCTACAACTTCCAGACCCAGTACGGCATCAACGTGCCCGGCCTGCTCGCCGCGGTGGTGCTGTCGATGCTGCCCATCCTGCTCGTCTACCTGTTCGCCCGCCGTGCCCTGGTCCAGGGGCTGATGGGCGTCGGAGGGAAATGAACCACAACGTGTACACGGCTGAGACCCCCGCCGACACCGCCCCCGCCGCCGACTCCCTGCCGGCCGCCGGCGCACCCGCCTGGCAGGACACGGCGCTCGCGCCGTCGGAACGCGCCGAAGCCCTGATCGCCGAGATGACCCTCCGGGAGAAGATCGCCCAACTGTTCGGGGTCTGGGTCGGCGCCTCCGACGAGGGCGGCGAAGTCGCCCCCTACCAGCACGAGATGGAGGCCCCCACCGACCTCGCGGACCTGCTGCCGTACGGGCTGGGACAGCTCACCCGGCCGTTCGGCACCGCACCCGTCGACCCGGCCACCGGCGCACTCTCCCTGCTGCGCACCCAGCGCCGGATCGCCGACGCCAACCGCTTCGGCATCCCCGCGGTGGCCCACGAGGAGTGCCTGGCCGGCTTCGCCGCCTGGCAGGCGACCGCCTACCCGGTGCCGCTCTCCTGGGGAGCCACCTTCAACCCCGGGCTGGTCCGCGAGATGGCCGCCGCGATCGGCCGCGACATGCGCGCGGTCGGGATCCACCAGGGCCTCGCCCCCGTCCTGGACGTCGTCCGGGACGCCCGCTGGGGGCGGGTCGAGGAGACCATCGGGGAGGACCCGTACCTGGTCGGCACCGTCGGCACCGCATACGTGCAGGGCCTGGAGTCCGCCGGAATCGTCGCCACCCTCAAGCACTTCGCCGGGTACTCCGCCTCGCGGGCCGGGCGCAACCTCGCCCCGGTCGGCATGGGCACCCGCGAGCGCGCCGACGTCATCCTGCCGCCCTTCGAGATGGCGGTCCGCGAGGGCGGCGTGCGGTCGGTGATGCACGCCTACACCGACACCGACGGCGTTCCGTCCGCCGCCGACGACCGGCTGCTCACCGAACTCCTGCGCGACACCTGGGGGTTCACCGGCACCGTGGTCGCCGACTACTTCGGCATCGCCTTCCTCAAGACCCTGCACGGCATCGCCGGGGACTGGGCCGGCGCCGCGCGCGCCGCGCTCGCCGCCGGCGTGGACGTGGAGCTGCCCACCGTCAAGACCTTCGGCGAGCCGCTGGTCGAGGCGGTGACCGCCGGCCTCGTCCCCGAGGAGCTGATCGACCGGGCGCTGCGCCGCGTCCTGAGCCAGAAGGCCGAACTCGGCCTGCTCGACGCCGACTGGAGCCCCGTCCCGGCCGCCCTCGCCGGGGCCGACCTGACGGACCCGGCCGCCCTGCGCGGCACCGTCGACCTCGACCCCGCCGGCAACCGGGCGCTCGCCCGGGAGCTCGCGGAGCAGGCCGTGGTGCTGCTGCGCAACGACGGCACGCTGCCGCTGGCCCGCACCGTCCGGATCGCGCTGGTCGGCCCCAACGCCGAGGAGCCGACCGCGGTGCTCGGCTGCTACGCCTTCCCCGTGCACGTCGGTTCGCAGCATCCCGACGTCCCGCTCGGGGTCCGGCTGCCCACCCTGCGCGAGGCGCTGGCCGTCGAGTTCCCCGACGCCGAGATCGTCACGGCGCCCGGCGCGGGCATCGACACCGCCGACACCGACGGCTTCGCGCAGGCGCTCGCCGCGGCGCGGGACGCGGATGTGGTGGTGCTCGCCCTGGGCGACCGGGCCGGCCTGTTCGGCCGCGGCACCAGTGGCGAGGGCTGCGACGCCGAGTCGCTGGAACTGCCCGGCGTTCAGCAGCAGTTGCTGGACGCACTGCTCGACTCCGGGACCCCGGTCGTGGTCACCCTGCTGGCCGGGCGGCCGTACGCGCTCGGGCGCGCGGTGACCGAGGCGGCCGGTATCGTCCAGGCGTTCTTCCCCGGCGAGGAGGGCACCGGCGCCGTCGCCCGGGTGCTGAGCGGGCGGGTCAACCCGGCCGGCCGGCTCCCGGTGAGCGTCCCGGGCCGCCCGGGCGTCCAGCCGTCCACCTACCTGGCGGCCCGGCTGGGGGAGGCCACCGACGTCTCCAGCACCGACCCCACGGCGGCCTACGCCTTCGGGCACGGCCTGTCCTACACCGAGTTCGAGTGGTCCGACCTGGTGGTGATGAACGAGCAGGCCGACACCTCCGGCGAGTTCCACCTCGCCCTGACCGTCCGCAACACCGGTGAGCGGGAGGGCACCGAGATCGTCCAGCTGTACCTGCACGATCCGGTCGCCTCCGTGGTGCAGCCGGTGCAGCGCCTGATCGGCTACCTGCGGGTGACCCTCGCGGCCGGCGAAGCCCGCCGCGTCCCGGTCACCGTGCCCGCCGACCTGGCCTCCTTCACCGGACGGGACGGGCTGCGCATCGTCGAGCCCGGCGCGCTGGAGCTGCGCTTCGCCGCCTCCAGCACCGACCCCCGCCTCACCGCGGAGGTCACCCTCACCGGCCCCGTCCGCACGGTCGACCACACCCGGCGCCTGCACGCCGACTTCCACCTCATGTAGCCCCACCTCAGGTAGTCCCACCGCATTCAGCCCCGTACGCCCACCACGACTCCACCCTGCCGCGTCCGTCGCGCCTGCCCCGCTTCTCCCGGGCGCGCCGGAGGGGCGGGGCGGAGGCCGGCTCCGCGGAGCCGGCCCCGCCGGGTGCCGTGGCCGGAGGGCGGGCCGGCAACGTCGCCGGCTCCGCCTCCGGCCACGGCACCCTTTTCCGTTCGGTCCTGGGTGCCCGCAGGCCGAGTGCCGTCCGCACTACGCTGGGCGCCGGACCGGGAAGAGGAGCGACATGACTTCGTCGGCGGACGGGGACGGGCTGCCAGGGCCCGGTTCACCCGGTTCACCTGATGCCGCGACGATTCTCCGGCGCCTGGTCGGCGTTCCCTGCACGTCGATCGGCCGGGTCGGCCACACCGGGTTGATCGGTTTCGGCCCCGATGTCTCGTCGGTCCTTCTCGAAGGCGGGGAGACCGTGACCGGAAGCCGGTTCGCGCTCCACCTCGAATGCCCGTTCCGGGTCGTCCAGCAGGACCGGATCTTCGTCGGCTCCGACGACCTCCTGACCCCCGCCGCCCGCCGGGAGGAGGACGGCAGGGGGCACAACGAGGACGAGTGGCTGGCGTACGACGTTGGCACGGGAGTTCTGCGGTCCTTCCTCGACCGGAAGGCACCCCTGGTCGTGGCCGTGCGCACCAGGCCGGTGGGCGACCTGCAGATCGAGTTGGAGCACGGGATCACGATCGAGGTGCTGCCCACCAGCCTGAAACGCCGTGAATCGTGGCGGTTCCCGGAGCGGTTCGCGGAGCATGTCACGTTCCCCGGCCGGCCCCGGAGCGGGCGCCCGTGAGGCCGCCGGTCCGACCTGTCCGGTGAGGCAGTGCGCGGGCGCCTCGTCGTGACCGGTCCCCTCCGGCGGCCTGAGGGGCGTCCTCAGGAGAAGAACAGGCCGTTCACGAAGGCGTTGCGCAGTTTGCCCGCCGGGTCGTGGTCCGCCATCAGGCGGCGGAAGTCGTCGGCGCGGGGGTGGAGCGCGGCCACCTCCGTGAGGGGGAGGGCGGTCAGCTTGCCCCAGTGCGGGCGGCCGCCGAGGGGCAGCAGCTCCGCCTCGACGGCGGCCACGGCGCGCAGGACGTCCTCGGCCCGGTCGGTCCAGGTGAAGTGCAGGGCGACGCAGTCGCGCCGGTGGGCGGGGCTGAGCCAGAGGTCGTCGGCGGCGACGGTGCGGATCTCCGAGACCTGAAGGACGGGCGCGATCCGGTGGCCGATCCGGCGCAGCGCCTCGAAGGCCCGGGGGGCGGCGGCGCGGGGCAGCAGCAGCTCGGACTGCAGCTCGGCGCCGCTGCTGGGCGTGAAGTCGGGACGGAAGTGGGGCAGCCGCTCGTGCCACGGGCCGGGGACGCCGCCCTGGGTGGTGCAGGCTGCGGGGGAGAGGCCGGGGATCGGGTGCTGCGGGCCGTCGGCGAGCCGAGCCCCCAGCCAGGACGGGCCCGGGTGCCCGGCGCCGTCGGTGTCGGTGCGGCGCTTGAGCCAGACCTGCGCCTCGCCGCCGGCCCAGTCGGTGAAGACGCTGACGCTGTAGGCCGAGCCCGACACCTCGTCGAACGACTCGGTCAGTCGGTCCAGGGGCAGTCCGGTGTAGACCCACTGGGCGATGTCGTACGCGGGTTCGATGTCCAAGGTGAGTTCGGTGACGATGCCGAGGGCGCCGAGGGCGACGACCGCGCCGTCCAGCCGGTCACCGGGGGCGTCGCGCCGCAGCTCGACCAGGTCGCCGTCGGGCGAGACCATCCGCAGGCCGGTGACCGCCGCCGCCAGGCCCGGCTGCCCGTGGCCCGAGCCGTGGGTGCCGGTGGCGCAGGCGCCCGCGACGGAGATCTGCGGCAGCGAGGCCATCGTCGCGAGCGCGAAGCCGCCGGCGTGCAGCTGCTCGGCGACCCATGCGTACCGCAGGCCGCCCGCGACGGTCGCGGTCCGTGCCGCCGGGTCGATCTCCACCCGGCCGGGCAGGCCGTCCAGTCGCACCAGGTCGCCGTCGGTGTCGGCGACGCGGTTGAAGGAGTGGCCGGTACCGAGCGCCCGGACGCTCCCGGCCCCGGCCACGATCCGCTGGAGTTCGGCCACCGAGGACGGCCGGTGCACCCGAGCGGCCCCGAACGTGACGTTTCCGGCCCAGTTGCGGGGCGGTTCTGCCGTCATGGCCTGTCTCCTCTGTTCGACTGCTTCGACTGTTCGGTGGCTTCGGCGCGTGGCACCGGGCCTATTTGTCATTCCAAAGAACAAATTAGCCGATCGGCCCTCGGGAGAGAAGCCGGAGCGGGCCCGGCGACCCGCGGCCCAGCCCGGGCCTCCCGACGGCACGGACGTCTGCCACCGGTGGGGCCCGGCCTGCCGACCGGACGGAGCCCACCCATGCCGCTGCCCATCCTCGCGCTCTCCGTCGACGGGGACGACACCCTCCGGGACTTCGGCTCCGGCGTCGAACCGGCGATCGGGCCCGCCGCCCGCCTGCTGTCCGAGGCGCTCGGCGGCCCGGGCGGCCGGGTCGGCCGCCGTCCTGCTGGACCGCACCGGCCGCCCGCCCGGCGCACTCCGCTGGCTGGACGAACTGCCCGCGCTGCCGGCCGGGGCGAGCCCGGTGGGTGCTCTGTCGCCTCCGCCAGGGCCGCTGTCCTGCTCCGCGACGGGCTTGACCTGGAGTGCGGTCCAGGTCGCAGACTCCTGTCCAGTCCCGGGAGATCCGGGCCGCACCGGAGGGGAAGACCATGAGATACCGCACGATAGGCACCGACCCGCGGACCCGCCGCGAGGTGAGCGTGCTCGCCCTCGGCGCGATGCTCTTCGGCACCTACACCGACGAGGAGACCTCCTTCGCGGTGCTGGACCGCTACGCCGAGGCCGGCGGGACGTTCGTCGACACGTCCGACAACTACGCCTACTGGTTCGACGGCGGTCAGGGCGGCGAGAGCGAGGCACTGCTCGGGCGGTGGCGGCGCAGCCGCGGCATCGGCGCGGAGATCGTCATCGCCACCAAGCTGGGGGCGCGGCCGCTGGCACCCGGCACCGGCTACGCCGACAACCCGGAGGGGCTCTCCGCGAAGGTGATCCGGGAGGCCGCCGAACGCAGCCGGGACCGGCTCGGGGTCGAGCGGATCGACCTGCTGTACGCGCACATCGAGGACCGCTCCGTGCCGCTCGGCGAGAGCGTCGAGGGCTTCGCCGACCTGGTCGCGGAGGGCACGATCGGGCTGCTCGGGGCGAGCAACCACGCCGTGTGGAGGGTGGAGCGGGCCCGCGCCCTCGCGGCGGCGGCCGGGCTGCCCGGCTACGAGGTCCTGCAGTACCAGCACAGCCATCTGCGGCCGCGCACCGACGTGCCCTCACCGCTGTTCGAGGACGGCAGCCTCGGCCACGCCGGCGCCGAGCTGCTCAGCTACCTGCGGGCCGAGCCCGGCCTCGTCCTGGTCGCCTACTCGCCACTGCTGGGCGGCGCCTACGCCCGTGCGGACAAGCCGATCCCGCCGGACTACGACCACCCGGGGACGCCCGCCCGCCTCGCCGTGCTGCGCGAGGTCGCGCAGGAGTGCGGCGCGACCGTGAACCAGGTGGTGCTGGCCTGGCAGCTGGGCGGTCCGCTGCCGATCGTCCCGCTGGTCGGTGCGTCGTCGGTCGCGCAACTGGAGGAGAGCCTGGCCGCGGTCGACCTGGAGCTGACGGCGGAGCAGCGGGCCCGCCTGGACGGTGCGCACTAGCGAGGCGGCGGTGCTCGGCGGCGCAGCGCCCCCACGGGGCCGGTGCGGCCGCTAGATTGGCCGGATGACCGAAGCACTGCCCCCGGGCGGCGTCGAACTCACCGAGGCCGAGGCCGAAGCCAGGTGGACGGCCGCCTGGACGCCCGCCCAGGCGGCCGCCCGGCTGGCGGGGGTGGCCGCGCCCTGGTGCGTCGCCGGGGGCTGGGCCCTGGACCTGTTCAGGGGCGGGCAGACCCGCGAGCACAGTGACCTGGAGATCGCCGTCCCGGCCGCGCTGTTCCCCGGGATCCGGGCGCGTCTCACCGAGTTCGAGTTCGACGTGGTGGCGTCCGGGCAGGTCTGGGAGGCCACCACCCCGGAGCTCTTCGAGCTGACCCATCAGACCTGGGTCCGCGACCCGTCGACCGGGCAGTACCTGCTGGACGTGTTCCGCGAGCCGCACGACGGCGCCACCTGGATCTGCCGCCGCGACCCGTCGATCCGCCTGCCGTACACCGAGGTCATCCGCCACACCGCGGACGGGATCCCCTATCTCGCACCGGAGTTGGCGCTGCTGTTCAAGGCCAAGGCGCTGCGCCCCAAGGATCTGCGGGACTTCACCGGCACGCTGCCGCTGCTGGACGGCGCCCAGCGGCGGACCTTGGCCGGCCTCCTCGCGAGGGTGCACCCGGGGCACAGCTGGCTGACGGCCCTGCGGCCGGGCCGCCCGGGGTAGCCGCCCGCGCACCGGGCCCCCATCGGCCCCACCGGGGATCCGTGGTCCGGCCGTCGGCCGACCTATGCTGCTTCCATGCACCCGTATCCGACACCCGGCGGGACCGAGACCGGCGGCAGGCCCGAGACCGGCCCCGCGCCGCAGAGCGCGGGCCTGGAGGAGGTGGAGCGCCTGCTGGCCGGTGGGGGTGTCGCCGTCCTGAGCGGTGCCGGCCTCTCCACCGAGTCGGGCATTCCCGACTACCGGGGTGCCACCGGCAGTCTGCGCCGCCACACGCCGATGACGTACCAGGAGTTCACGGCGAGCGAGGACGGCCGACGACGGTACTGGGCGCGCAGCCACATCGGATGGCGGACGATCGCCCGGGCGGAGCCGAACGCCGGCCACCGGGCGGTGGAGGGGCTGCGGCGCTCCGGCCACGTCTCGGCCGTGATCACCCAGAACGTGGACGGACTGCACCGGGCGGCGGGCACCCTCGGCGCCGTGGAACTGCACGGCGGCCTCGACCGGGTGGTCTGCCTCGGCTGCCGGCGCACCAGCGGCCGCGAGGACCTCGACCGGCGGCTGCATGCTTTGAACGACGCCTTCCGGCCCACGGTCGCCGGCGCGCAGCTCAACCCCGACGGGGACGTCCAGCTCCCGGACGAGCTGGTGCGGGCCTTCCGCGTCGCACCGTGCGAGGCCTGCGGGGGAGTCCTCAAGCCCGACGTGGTCTTCTTCGGCGAGAGCGTCCCCAAGCCGCGCGTCCAGCAGTGCTACGACCTGGTCGACGCCGCACGGGCCCTGCTCGTCCTCGGGTCGTCCCTGACGGTCATGTCCGGCCTGCGCTTCGTCCGCCACGCCGACCGCGCCGGCAAACCGGTCGTGATCGTGAACCAGGGCGCGACGCGTGGCGACCCCTACGCGGCGGCCAAGGTCGCGCTGCCGCTCGGCCCCGCGCTGACCACCCTCGCGGAGCGGCTCACCGGGTCACCGCTCGTCTGACCGGTCCTGCTGACCGCCCCTGCGGGGCGGGGCACCGCAGGGGCCGCTACGGCGCCCTGAACAGCAGCGGGAAGCCGGGCGCGAGCCAGGCCCGGCGACCCCAGGCGAGGACCTTGCCGCGGGCCAGCGCGGAGAACGGGCCGCACCGGCCGAGGGCGAGCAGCAGGAACGCCACCGGGTCGGTGAGGATCGTGCAGTCGGCCCGGGGCGCCGGCCCGGGGGAGACCTCCGGCACGCCCGCGCGGAAGGTGACCGTGAAACGGGCGCCGCCACGCAGCCGCAGGTCGTAGCGGGCGGTGTGGCCCGCGGCGGTACCCGGGTCGACCACCCGGGGCATGGCGGTCATCAGGAACGGCAGCGTCAGCTCGACCCGGTGGCGGTCGATCATGTGCGGCCGCCCCAGCGCGACGGCGATGTCGTACCCGTGGCCGAGCATGTGGGCGAGCAGGTACGAACCGAGCGTGGCGAGGTCCATCGGGCCCAGCGGGGTGAGCACCCGGGCCGTCGCGGGCCTGCGGGCGAACGCCTCGCCGAAGGCACGGGCGTGCCGGGTGATCTCCTCGGCGAGGACGGCGCCGTCGCGCTGGGTGAAGGCGCCCAGCGAGGCCTCGTTGGCCGCCGCCAGGCCGGACGGCGTGCCGTCCCCGTAGGCCCGCTGCTCGCCGGCGGCCAGGGCGGCCATCAGTTCGTTGGCCAGGGCGAGGTGGGCCGCCGCCTCGCCCACGGTCCACTGCGCGCCGGGGATCGGCACATCGGTGCCGGGGCACTCGCGCAGCAGCGCGGCCGTCTCCTCGGCCACGCCGAGGACGGCGTCGAGGAGTGCGGAGTGCGCGGACTCCCGGGGAATCGGGGCAGGGATCATGGTGCTGAATCGTGAACCAGTCCCGCCCGGCTGTCCAGGGTTCGGCAGCAGCGAATTACCGGCGAGTACGGAACCGGTGCCGGGCCGGGCCGGGCCGGCGGGCCGGGAGGCCTCAGGTGCCGAGGAGCGCCAGGGCGATGGCTGCCTGCTCGGGCCGGAGCGCGGCGGCGCCCTCCCCGATGTCCCAGAGGGAGTTCTGGAGGACGCGGCCGAGGGTCCAGCCCGCGGCCCGTCGCCGGTCCAGGCCGAGCACTTCGGTCATGAGGTCGAAGCGCCGGCGCACCGCCCGGGGCACGTCCCCGGTGGCGACGACGTCGCTCCACCGGTTCCGCAGGGCGGGCAGCAGTTCGAAGCCCGGGTCGCCGGCGAGCGGTTTGGGGTCGATCGCGAGCCAGCGGGACCGCCCCGGGGCCTGCCCGGACGGCAGCGGCGCGAGGACGTTGTCGTAGTGCAGGTCCCAGTGCAGGAGCCGGTCGCCGGGCTCGTCCAGCAGGTCCCGTACGGCGGCCGCGCAGGCCGCCAGCAGCCGGCGTTCGGACGTGTCCGCCAGCAGGCCCGAGGACGACGGGACTTGGTCGAGCATGCCGCGGGCGATGTCGGCGAGTCGGCGCAGACCTGCCGGCGCCCGGGCGGCGGTCAACTGCGCGAGGAGCTCGGCGAGGCCCTGCAGGGCCGCGGTGTCGTCGGGCACCGTCGCCAGGGACCGGGCGGCGTCGAGGCGTTCGAGCAGCAGAGTCCCGGAGTCCGGATCGCTGTCCAGCACACCGGCCGCGTGGCGTTCGCCCCAGGTGCGAAGGGCGAGTGCCTCGTCCCGGGTCTCCTCGTCGACGGGCTGGAGTTTGAGGACCGCGGGCGAGCCGTCCGACCGGAGAACAGGCAGGACGAGGGCGACGACGCCGTGCGCGGGCGGCCCGTCCGGCCGCAGTTCCCAGCGGTCGAGGAACTCCTCGGCCAGCGCCGGCAGCCCGGCCGTCCATACCTGCCGGTCCGCGCCGGCCAGCGAGTCGGCCAGCGCCGCCGGTACTTCGATCCTGGGCCCGGGCCGACCGAACTCCATGACACTCCTGACTGTCCGCCACAGGTACGCCCCCCTTCCAGTATCCGCCGCGCCGGGCGGGCCGGGCGGGACTCGGGGCCGGCCCGGGCCGGTGGAGACGGAACAGGTGTGCCGGGGCGTCACGACGGCCTTTTTCGGACTGATCATCCTACTGCTAGCTTCTGGGGGTCGTTCGGCCGATCCCCGGGAGCCCCGTGTTGTTCCAGACCGTCAGATCCCGCCTGGCATCAGCCGCCGCCCTGATGCTGGCCGTCTCGGCCTGCGCGGGCTCCGCGCCGCGGGCCGCCGGACCCTCCCCGACGGCCGCCGCCGAACTCGTCGGCCCGGGCGGTGTCGTGGTGGCCTGGTGCGACCGGTTCGCGGCCCGGTCGACCACCTCTCCGGACACCAAGGTCCACGTGGTCACGGTGGTCGCCTACTCGGCAGCGGACGGCACCAGGGTCGCCGAGCGGTCGGCGGCCCTCCCCGACGGTGCGGTGGTCGAGCCGCTCTGCGGAACGTCCACACTCATGGCGGCCTCCGCAGACCGCCAGCTCTTCGACGCCGGGTTCGGCCTGGTCGCCGGTACGGTCCCGGGCCCCGGCGGAAAGGGCACGGTGGCGACCGCCTTCACCCTGCCCGGCGGGAAGCCGGTCGCGGGCAAGCCGGTCGAGGGGCGCTCTCCCGCGTTCCGGGCGGGCACCTCCGTTCTCTGGTACGAGACCGACGGGCGGCAGGTGCTCAGCCGTGACCTGCTCCGGCCCGGGGACGCTCCGCAGGCCCACGGCACCGCGCCGGGGCCGGACTTCGCGCTGGCCGACGGCCGGGCGTGGACCACCCGGCCGATGGAATCCAAGCCCGACCAGGTGGTGGCCGCCCCGGGCGGCGCCGTCGCGGCCGGAACCGGCTTCTGGCGTCGGGACGCCCCGGCCGCGAGCTACGGGCCGCAGTACGTCGATCCGATGACGATCGGCCCGTCCGGGAACGGCAACCCCGTCCTGCCCGGCTCCGAGCAGGTGCCCACCTGCGCCCCGCGGCTGTGGACGGACGCGCAGACCCTGCTCTGCAACACCCGGGACAACCTCCTGCTCCTGGGCTTCGCGGCCGACTTCGGCCGGGTGGACACCGTCACCGCGCTCCTGCCCCGGGAGCAGCGGTACGTCGAGAGCGCGGTGCTGTCCCCGGACGGCCGCTCGCTCGCCTACCTGTCCACCGTCTTCCCCGCGATGGGCTCGGATCCGCGGGAGGCCGAGCTCTACCGGGTCGACCTGGCCCCGGGAGCGCAGCCCGTCCTGCTCGGCGTCATCCCCACCTCGGACGCCGACCGGCAGGACGCGGGGGACCCGCACCTGGTCGGCTGGCAGTGAGCGGCGCGCCCTGAGCGGCGCGCCCCGCGTGCTGGTCGGTGCGGCCCGCCTCATGCCTCCGGCCGCCGGGCGAAGTGCCGGGCGGCCGGAGGGGCGGTGCCTGCGGGTGGTCAGATCTCGGCCGCCGCGGTCTCGCGCTCGGGGGCCGGGGCGGCCGGCCGGTCGGCGGCCGCGTCGTTCTGCAGGGCGGGGATGAGGGCCGCGACGGCGGCGGCGACGAGGGCGACGCCGAGGCCGATCAGCAGGCCGGTCCGGAAGCCGCTCTCGGAGGCGAACGTGTGGCCGCCCATGGTGGTGTTCATCTGGGACAGGACGGTGCCGATCACGGCGGCGCCGATGGAGGTGCCGAGGGCGCGCATGAGGGTGTTGAACCCGTTGGCCGCGGCGGTCTCGGCCAGGGGGGTGGAGCTCATGATCAGGGCGGGCATCGCGCCGTAGGCGAGCCCCACACCGCTGCTCGTCACCATGGTGACGAGCATGAGCCCCCAGGCCGAGCCCAGCAGCGCCAGCGACAGGCCGTAGCCGGCCGCGATCACCAGGACGCCGCTGATCAGGGTGACCTTCGGGCCGCGGGCGTTGGTGAGCTTCCCGCCGAGCGGGGAGACGAGCATCATCATGATGCCGCCGGGCGCCATCCACAGGCCGGCGGCGAGCATCGACTGGCCCAGTCCGTAGCCGGTGGCCTTCGGGAACTGCAGCAGCTGGGGAACGATCAGCATGCTGGCGTACATGCCGAAGCCCACGAAGACCGAGGCGATGTTGGTGAACAGGACCCGGGGGCGGGCGGTGGTGCGCAGGTCGACCAGCGGGTCCTTGGCGCGTACCTCCCACAGGCCCCAGGCCGCCAGCACGACGACGGCGGTGGTGAACAGCCCGACGGTCGTCGCGGAGGCCCAGCCCCACTCGGCGCCCTTGGAGACCGCGAGCAGCAGGCTGACCAGGCCGACGCCGAGGCCGAGCGCGCCGAGCAGGTCGAAGCGCTGGCCCTTGGCGGTGGCCGGGACGTCCGGGACCAGGAACCAGATGAGAGCGGAGACCAGCAGGGCCAGGGCGGCCGCGCCCCAGAACAGCACCCGCCAGCTGGCGTACTGGGCGACCGCCGCGGCGATCGGCAGGCCGAGGCCGCCACCGATGCCCATGGATGCGCTGACCAGGGCGATCGAGGAGCTGAGCTTCTCCTTCGGGACCACGTCGCGCAGCAGGGCGATGCCGAGCGGCACCATGCCCATGCCCATGCCCTGCAGGCCGCGTCCGATGATCATCGGGACGACGGAGGACGCGAGCGCGCAGACCACCGAGCCGACGACCAGCGGCACCGAACACACCAGCAGCATCCGGCGCTTGCCCAGCATGTCGCCGAGGCGCCCGGAGACGGGGACGCAGACGGCCGAGACCAGCAGCGTGACGGTGATGACCCAGGCGGCGTTCGAGGGCGTGGTGTCCAGGATCTGCGGCAGTTCCGCGATGAGCGGGGTGACCAGGGTCTGCATGACCGCGGCCACCGTGCCGGCAAAGGCCAGGGTGGCGACGACGCCGCCGGGTGCTGGTCGTGGTGAGGCGTCCATCAAGGAACTCCTGAACTGTCTGTAGGGCAGGGAGGTGCAGAGAAAGTGCAGCATACATGCTTTGTGTATGGCGCACAGAGAATGGCCGATGCACAACGCTGTGAGAGGATGGGAGGGCCGGGCCGGGACGTGCGGCACCGGCAATCGGTGAGGAGGCGGCAGGATCATGGTGAGACCCACCCACGAGGTCGAGTACGAGCAGATGCTCCTCAGTCGTCACGGCCTTCAGGGCGGCGGCCGCCGCAAGGACAGCCAGCTGGAGCGGAGCGCCTACATCCTGCTCAGCCGCATCCGCGTCCAGGGGCCGATGTCGATCGGCGAACTCAGCGACGCCTTCGACCTGGACGCCTCCACCCTCAACCGGCAGACCACCGCCGCGATGCGGGCCGGGCTGGTGGAGCGGATCCCCGACCCCGAGGGCGGGATGGCCAGGAAGTTCCGGATCACCGACGAGGGCGTCCGGATGCTGGACGACGAGCGGACGGGCATCATCGACAGCCTCGACCAGGTGATGGCCGACTGGACGGACGAGGAGATCGCCGTGTTCGCCTCCTGCCTCAAGCGCTTCAACGCCGGCATCGAACGCCTGGGCGGCCGCCCCTGGCCGCGTCCCTGACCAGGGCGGCGCAGCTCAGCCCTCCCGGGCGCCGGCGGCCTCGCGGCGGGGCGGGAGTGCGGCGGCCCCGGTCGCGACGGCCCGGGCGAGCAGCCGCAACGCGGCCTCGGAGGCCGACCCGGGTGCGGTGGTGACCGTCACCAGGGACTGCTCGGCTGCGGCCGGCGCGGTCAGGGTCTGCTGCCGGACCGTCAGGGACCCGACCAGCGGGTGCCGCAGCTCGTACTCGGCGCAGTCGCAGGCCCGCACCCGGTGGTCGGCCCACAGGCCGGCGAACTCGGGGCTGCGGGTGGCCAGTTCGCCGATGAGCGAGGTGAGCCGGGTGTCCTGGGGGTGCCGCCCCGCGACCAGCCGCAGGTTGCCGACCACGGCCCGGGCCTTCGCCGGCCAGTCGGCGTACAGCTCACGGGTGTGGGCGTCCAGGAAGACCAGCCGCGCCATGTTCGGACGCTCCGCCGGGCGTTCGGGGCCGCTCCGGTCCACGTGCCCGGCCAGCAGCGCGTGTCCCAGCGTGTTCCAGGCCAGTACGTCGCTGCGCCGTCCGGTCACCACGACGGGCACCTCGTGCAGGGCCCGCACCAGGTCGCTGACGGCCGGGGCGATCCGCTCGGCCGGAGGCGGGCGGACGGCGCCGCGGTGTTGGCCGGCGGTGGCCAGGTCGCGCAGGTGGTGACGCTCCGTCTCGTCCAGGCGCAGCGCGTGGGCGATGGCGTCGAGCACCTCCGCGGAGGCGTGGCGGGAGACTCCCTGCTCCAGCCGGGTGTAGTAGGACGCGCTGACCCCCGCCAGGAGCGCCAGCTCCTCACGCCGTAGCCCGGGAACCCGTCGGCGGTCGCCGTAGGTCGCCAGCCCGACGTCCTGTGGCTGGAGCCGGGACCGACGCGCCTGCAGGAAGGCGCCGAGCCGTCCGTGTTCGTCCATGGCCCGAGTATCCCCTCCCGGCGGCAGGCGCAGCCTGCCCCTGCCGGGGATAGGCAGCACCGGGGCTGGCTGCCCCGTGACGGACGGACGCACAGTGGGGCCCGAGTGGTCCAGGGGCACCTGTCGGCCACCTCCACCCCGTTCTCGACGCAAGGAATGAACGTGCCGGAGAAGTTCGCACGGAACCTGTTCGTCGCCGCCGTCGCCGCGGCCTCTCTCACGGTCGGCTGGCCCGGCTCGGCGACGGCCGCCACCGCACCCCCGTCCGCACACCTGTCGGACGCTCGTATCGTCCAGCACTTCGACCTGGCCGGCGGCCGGATGCCGGAGAACATCGCCCTGGAGCCGGACGGCAGCGTCGACCTGGCCTTCTCCGCCGCCCGCCAGATCGCCCGGGTCACCCGCGACGGGTCGGTCCGGGTGCTGGCGACCCTGCCCGCTCCCGCCGACGGCGGCACGCACACCCCGGCCCTCGGGTTCCCCCTGGTCACCGGCCTGGTCAGGGACGCTCACGGGACGCTGTACCTCCTGTACGCCACCGGCACCGCCGAGCTGACCGGCGTCTGGCGGCTCACCCCCGGCGGAGCCCCCGAGCGGATCGCCGCGCTGCCCGCCGACGGCCTGCCCAACGGCCTGGCACTGGACTCCGGCCTGCTCTACGTCACCGACTCCGTCCGCGGGGAGGTCCGGCGCGTGCCGGCTGGCGGCGGCGACGCGACGCTGTGGGCGGACGGCCCGGAGCTTGCCCCGGCCGGCTTCCTCGGCGCCAACGGCCTGAAGATCCACAACGGCGCCGTCTGGGTGTCGAACATGGACAGGGGGACCCTGCTCCGGATCCCGCTGCGGAGGAACGGCACGGCCGGCCCGGCCGAGACCAGGGCCGAGCAGCTGCCCGGAATCGACGACTTCGCCTTCGTCGGCCGCGGCGACCGGATCGTCGCCGCCCTCGACCAGTCGAACCAGGTGGCCCTGGTGGAGCCCGACGGCACCCACAGCATCGTGCTCGGCGCCCGGGACGGCCTGCAGAACCCCACGGCCGTCGCCGTGCGCGGCGACACCGTGTACGTGACCTCCGCCGCCTACCTCACCGAGCAGGACCCGAACCTGCTCACCGCGCGCATCCGCCCGCGCGGCTGACCACCCGCCACCACCACCGGGGCCCGGCGGTCGCCGGGCCCCGCCCAGCCAGGGAGATCCTGTGAGCATCACGACCCCCGACCGCGACATCCTCGGACACCTCGACCCCGCCGGCTTCCGCTTCACCCGGAAGGCGTGGATCGCGGCCGGTCCGTCCCGGCTCTACGACCTGGTCAGTGACGTGTCGATGATCGGCACCTGGAGTCCGAGCGCGAGCGGCGCGAGCTACGAGGACGGCGCCGGCCCGCGGGCGGGCGCCTGGTTCGCCGGACGCAACCGGCGCGGCGACCACGAGTGGACCAGCCGCTCGCAGGTGGTGACGGCCGAACCCGGCGAGGAGTTCGCCTTCGTCGTGGACGGGCTCGTCCGGTGGCAATGGACCTTCCGTCCGCTCGGGGCCGGCACCGTGGCGGAGCAGTCCTGGCAGCTGCTCGGCCTGGACCCGGTGCTGGGCAGCACCCGCGCGGAACTGGAGGCACTGCGCGCACACATGGCGGAGAGCGTGGAGAGCACCCTGGTCTCCCTCGGACGCTGGGTCGCGGAGAACGGCGGCAGCCACTGACCCTGCGGGGCGGCAGGGCAGGAGCGGCACGGCCTGTCACATTCGTCGGCCGGGCTCCGTCACAGGGGTGTTGGCAACGTGATCCTCACGAACCCCGAAAGGAAGTGCGGCCATGAACGCCGTTCCGACCACGACGAGCCCCTCCGCCCCGCAGCCGCCGGCCTCGCGGATGTCCGACCCGACGGAGCTGGTCCCGGAGCTGAAGGAGGTCACAGCCTGGCTGTTCAAGGCGACCGGCAACCGGTCGGTGCCGCGGGGCACCATCGGGCTCGTGCAGCTGCGCGCCGGACAGATCGTCGGAAACACCTACCTGACCGTCCTGCACACCAGCCTGCTGCGCAAGGCCGGGGAGGGCGAGGAGCGGATCACCGCCGTGGCGTCCTGGCGGGACGCGCACTGCTTCACCGACGCCGAACGCGTGGCACTCGCCCTGGTGGAGGCCGTGCTCCTGCCCTCCCCGCACGGTGAGCGGGTCCCGGACGGGCTCTACGCCGAGGCGGCCCGGCACTACGATCCCACCGCCCTCGCCACGCTGACCATCGCGATCGGACAGGTCAACTTCTTCGTCCCGCTCGCCCTGATCGGCAAGCCGCTGCCCGCGAGCGGTTTCACGACCGGGCAGTGGACCTGACGCCCGGCCCGCTCGCCGGGCCGGGAGGAACGCGCCGGGCGGACCGGCCGGGGACGGACCGGCGGGGGCGGGCGGGCTGCCCGGCCTGTTCGTCCCCGCCCGGCCGGGTGCCCGCGTCCGTCAGGAGTTGACCGTCCGTACACCCGCACGCCAGGCGTGGAGCCCCGCCAGGCCACGCGGCAGGTGTTGGCTCACCCCGACTCCCGTCAGCCCCGACGAACTCCCTGGAATCCCCATGCCCCGCACGACCTTCACCGCCGCTGCGATCGCCGCCTCCGTGCTGCTCTCCGTGGTGGCCGCCGCACCGGCGCAGGCCCACGCCGACGGAGCGTTCGACACCGCCGCCGGCGCCACCACGAAGGCGCCGTACCGGCCCCTCCAGAAGCCTGCCGACCTGCAGCGCCCCCCGGCCGGGTACGCCGCGGTGTTCACCCAGACCGTCTCGCGGCACGGCGCCCGCGCGCTGAGCGACAGCGAGGACGGTGACCTGCTGCTGAAGCTCTGGCAGCAGGCCTCGGACGAGGGCGCGCTGACCAAGGTGGGCCGGGGGCTCGGCGCCGAGGTGCAGTCGGTGCTGGACGCCAACGCCAAGGTCGGTTACGGCCAGCTGAGCGGCCAGGGCCGGCGTGCGCTCCAGGACACCGCCGAGCGCATGGAGGAGCGGCTGCCCGGGTTGTTCAAGCGGATCGCCGCCGACGCCGGGAACCCGGCGAGCACCAACCGGATCGACGTGGTCAGCTCCGGCCAGCAGCGCGCGATCGAGTCCGGGACGGAGTTCGTCAAGGGGCTGGTGGACGAGAAGCCGGCCGTCGCCCCGGCGGTGGGCGCCGCCCGTACCGACCCGGCCACGCTGTACTTCCACAAGTCGGCCGTCAACAAGGACTACACCGACTACGTCAAGAAGGACCAGCGGCTCGCCGCCACGCTCGCCGCCGTCCGGGACCAGCCGCGCACCCACGCGGCTGCCCGGCGGGTCCTGGAGCGCACCTTCACCCCGGCGTTCGTCGACCGCATCGCGGCCGGCGAGTTCGCGTACGCCGAGGACGAGGTGACGGCGGCGCAGGCCGTCTTCAACCTCTACGTCGTCACGGCCGACCTGACCGACGAGGGCAAGTGGCACATGGGCCGCTACATCGGCGCCGACGATGCCGCCTGGTTCGGCTACGTCGACAACAACGAGGAGTTCTACGAGGCGGGCCCCGGCTTCGCCGGCGCGGACATCACCTACAAGATGGCCGGCGTCCTGCTCGACGACCTCTTCCGCAAGGTCGAGGACAAGCGCGCCGGAACGAGCACCCTCGGCGCCGAGCTCCGCTTCACGCACGCCGAGGAGATCATCCCGCTGGCCGCGCTGATGCAGCTCCCGGGCAGCACCCAGCAGGTCACCGAGGCCGCGCCGTACACCTACGCCGGCAACGCGTGGCGCGGCGCGTCGGTCGCCCCGATGGGCGCCAACATCCAGTGGGACCTCTTCCGCAAGGACGACAAGTTCCTCGTCCGGATGCTCTACAACGAGAAGCAGACCGCCTTCAAGCCGGGCTGCCGTCCGGTCTCCAAGGGCAGCTACTTCTACGCCGTCGACGAGCTGGAGCGCTGCTTCGGCCGCACGGCCTGACGGCTGCCCGGCCCCCCGGCACCCTGCCGGGGGGCCGGACCCGCTCCGGCTCCCGGGGCGGTCGGCACACGACCGTGCTGTTGAATTCCCCCATGACAGAACTTCACGTCCTGCGCGTCTTCTGCGGACCTGACGGGAGCGGCGGGAACCTGCTGGGCGTCGTGCTCGACGGCGCCGCCGTGGCCGGTGAACCGGCCAGGCTCGCGCTGACGGCCGAACTGGGCTTCAGTGAGACGGTCTTCGTCGACGATCCGGAGGGCGGCACGCTCGACATCTACACCCCCGGCCTGCGGATGTCCTTCGCCGGCCACCCCCTGGTCGGAACGGCGTGGCTGCTGCGCACCACCCACGCCGCCCCCGGGGTGCTGCGGCCGCCGGCGGGGGACGTCCGCTGCCGGTGGGACGGCGAGTTCGACTGGATCGCCGCGCCCGCGGCCTGGGCCGCCGGCCGGGGAACGGGCCGGTACGGCACGGTCGCCGAGGTGGACGCGCTGCCCGCCCCGCCGCCGGGCACCGGCTGGCTGTACGCCTGGGCCTGGGCGGACGAGCAGGCGGGGCGGGTGCGGGCCCGGGCGTTCCCACGCCGGGGAGGCGCGATCGTGGAGGACGAGGCGACCGGTGCGGCGGCGATCGTGCTGACCGCCGAGCTCGGACGCCCGCTGGACATCCGACAGGGCGTCGGATCACGGATCCTGACCCGGCCGCTGCCCGGCGGCCTGGTCGAGGTCGGCGGCCGGACCGAACTCGTCGAAGTCCGCCGCGTGTGAGACCGGGCTGGCCGCCCCGGCCCGGGAGTCAGATCCCTGGCCCGTAGGCCGGGTCCGGGTGCTGACGAGGGGTCCACCACTCGGTGAGCCCCCACAGACCGAGCAGGAGCGCGACCACGCCCACGAGTACCGCGACCCGGGGCCGGTGCGTCCAGCGCAGGGTCAGCGCCCAGCCGAGGAACGGGGCCAGTGCGCCGCCGGTCAGGATGAGCGGCAGATCGACGAAGAGCACACTCAGGTCGCGGGCATGGCCCTCGAACCCCCCGTCGATGCTGAACGCCGCCCGCGGTGCCCACACGAGCGCCGCGGCCGTCGCGCCGAGCCCGCCGAGGAGGCCTCCGCCGCCGCTCCGGCGCTCCGACCACGCACGCGGGGCCCGGGTCGTGCGTTCTTCGCTCATACCCCCGATGGACGCGGCGCGGCGGCGGGCAGTTCCGGCCGAGGGGGGGCCGGTCGTCCGCTCCGGGCCCGCACTCCCCGTTCGCGTGGCGGCTATGCCCGGGTGCCGGAACGCTGCGGGAGGCGGGTGGACAGCACCTGGCCCAGCGCCAGCACGCTCAGGCCGAACATCAGGACACCCAGCGGGACGTGGAGCGTCGGCACGTGCGCCACGCCCAGCACCACCTGCACCGAGGCGAGCACGAGGAAGCCCGACGAGTACAGGATCGGGCGGGGCGTCCCGCCGCCGGGCCGCCACGCGAGTATCGCCGCGAGCACGTAGACCATCGACGCGCCGTACATCACCCGCGCCCCGACGCTGTGCAGCACCTCGCCGTGGGACGAGGACAGCAGCAGTCCGGCGGTGGACGCCTGGAAGAAGATCGCCAAGGTCTGCAGGGCGATCGCCACCTGCAAGAACGTGGGCCTGCTCTGTCCTGCCGTCGTCCGTGCGCTCATGACGCGGTCCCCTCTTCTGCCTCGCGGCGGTGGATCGGTAGTGTCTCGGTAGTCCGACGACGTGGGCCCGCGAAATGTGAGGCGGAGCGCCGGCCCCGCATTCCGGTGCGCTGCTCCGTCGACGTGCCGGGAGCGGAGCCGGACGCGGAGAAGACGAGCAGAACCAGGGAGCGGCCGCAGATGAGTACCCAGTCCGAGGCGGAGCACGACCGGTCCGAGCCGGGCCTGAGCACGATCCTCGGCGAGCGGCGGCACCTGATCAATCTCGCCTACCGGCTGCTCGGTTCACTGGCGGAGGCCGAGGACGCCGTGCAGGAGACCTGCGCCCGCTGGTACGCGATGTCGCGGCAGCAGCAGGAGGCCGTCGAATCGCCCGGCGCCTGGCTGACGACGGTGGCCGGCCGCATCTGCCTGGACATGCTCGGCTCGGCCCGGGTGCGGCGGGAGCGCTACGTCGGCGAGTGGATACCCGAGCCGCTGCCCGACCGTACGGAGTGGTTCAGCGGCCGGGCGGGCGGCGGCGGGGCCGAGGCGGCCGACCCGGCCGACCGGGTCACCCTGGACGAGTCGGTGAACATGGCCTTCCTCGTCGTCCTGGAGTCGATGACGCCGGCCGAACGCGTGGCGTTCATCCTGCACGACGTCTTCCGCTACCCCTTCGCCGAGGTCGCCGCGATCGTCGGCCGGACGCCGGCGGCCTGCCGGCAGCTGGCGTCCTCGGCCCGCCGGCGGGTCGGCGCCGCACCGGGCCCGGCGGCGCCGACGGCCGGACAGGCCGGTCTGGTGCGGCACTTCAAGAAGGCCTGGGAGGCCAGGGACATCGAGGCCCTCGTCGGCCTCCTCGACCCGGAGGCCACCATGGTCGCCGACGGCGGCGGCCTGGTCGGCGCCGTCCTGCACCCGGTCGAGGGCAGCGAGCGGATCGCCGAGTACCTGATCCACATCGCCGCGAAGGCCCCCGGTCTGACGCTCCTGGAGCGGACGGTCAACGGCCGGCCCGGCCTGGTGGCCCAGCACGGCGGTGTGACCGTCACCGTGGCGGCGTTCGACCTCGCCGGCGGCCGGGTCACCCACATCTGGGCGGTCCGCAACCCGGAGAAGCTCCGGGCGTGGACGGAGATCGGACGGGCCTGACCCGGCGTCACGAGTCCGGTCAGGCCGCGGGTGTGTCCCAGGCGCCTGCCGCCCCGGTGGTGCGAAGGTCCAGGAGCTGCCGGGTGTGCACCGGCACGTGGTCGTCGGCGAGACCGTTGACGAGGCCTCCGAGCGGAATCGGCCGATCCACCACGAGGGCGCCGTTGGACAGCATGAGTGACGGCACCAGAACCGAGGCGGCGGCCTCGTCGAGCTGATCGGCGATGTCGCAGAGGACGGCCGCCTGGCTCCGGGTGTGTTCGATCAGGTCCGTCCGGCCTGCGTGCCCGGCGATGATCCGGTCGAGGTTCCAGGGGTCGAGAGAGGTGCGGTTGTCGAAGGAGGGGCGTGAGCCCGAGACGACGCCGAGGGCGACCGCCGCGATCGCGGCGTCGACGCTGAGCAGGTGGGCCAGGATCTGATCCGCGTTCCATCCGCTGTCGCCGGCGTCGCCGAGGCCGGGGAGGGCCGCCGCGTCGAGCAGCTCGGTGTAGGCGCTGCGAAGTGCTGTGGTGTCCACAGGGGGTTTCCTTTCGGTCGGGTCGACCGGTGCGACGGGGAGGTGGTTGGCCGCCTCGACGTCGCCGCGGTGTGGTTCCGTCATGCGGTGGGCTGTTCGGCGCGCTTCCTGAGTGCGTCGAGCTCCAGCGGCCAGCCGCCGCTGTGGTCCTTCAGGTTCTGCCTGCGCACCTCGTCGGAGCAGGCCAGTGTCGCGAATCCGCTCTCCACGACGCGCAGCCGCGTCCGGTCGCCCTCCGCGGTCAGCGTGAACTCCACCAGGGTGCTGTTGTCCTCCCGCAGTTCCTCGCCGGGGAAGGCGCTGGTCCAGCGGTACGCCAGGTAGGTCGGCGGCCGGACCTCCTCCACCCGGACGGGGAAGTCGCCGTGCCCGGGGTTCTTCGCCACCATCAGTTCGCCCTCGCGGGCCACCGTGCCGGGCAGGCTCGCCTTGTCGGCCACCCAGAACCCGGGTTGGGCCACCAGCGTCCAGACCTGCTCCAGGGACGCCTCGATCAGGGTTTCGCGCTCGATCCGGTCCTTGCTCATGAGGGGCTCCTTCGTCAGCATTGAATGCAACTCCAGAGTTGCACATTGGCCTCCGCGAGTGCAACCAGAGAGTTGCACCCCGATCGGAGGGGGGTGTCACGGCGGCGGCGCGCTCCCAGGCCGGCATGTCGCGCAGGCCACGCCACCCCCATCGCGAGATGGCCAACTGCTGACCACCCGGGCACTCCTGGCCTCCGGGCGGGCCCTCGGCGAGCCCTTCAGCAGGTGCACATCTCCGCTCTCCCGAATGGCCACCCGGGCGCCAGCCGGCTCCGCGAAACATACGGATGCCACCCCTGCGGGGCAGCCGTCCGACCGGCGAGCCGGAACCTCGGCTGCACACACCGGCCCCCACGCTCGCGTATCCGGAGAGTCCACATGACCACTGCTCCCGTTCTGACGCCGCCCCTGCCCGCCGCCCGCACCGCACCGCCGCAGCGCACCACGGCACCGGCCCCCGGCTACCGCGTGCAGATCGCCCGCACCGACGCCGACCTCCGTGCGGCCCAGCGCCTGCGCCACCTGGTGTTCGCCGAGGAGCTGGGAGCCCGCCTGGACAGCCCCCGGCCCGGCCTGGACGTCGACGCCTTCGACGAGCACTGCGAACACCTGATCGTCCGTGAGGACAGCACCGGCGAGGTCGTCGGCACCTACCGCCTGCTCCCGCCCGAGCGTGCCGCCCGGGCCGGCCGGCTCTACTCCGACACCGAGTTCGACCTCGGTAACCTGGCCGCCCTGCGCGGCAGCCTGGTCGAGGTCGGCCGCTCCTGCATCCACCCCGACCACCGCGCCACCGGCGCCGTCATCAACCTCATGTGGGGCGGCCTCGCACGCTACCTGGTCGAGTCCGGCAACACCTGGATCGCCGGATGCTGCTCCGTTCCGCTGGCCGACGGCGGCGCCACCGCCGCCGGAATCTGGGACACGGTGGCCGCCAAGCACCTCGCTCCCGAGGAGTACCGGGTCCGCCCGCTGCGCCCCTGGGACCCCACCGGCATCGCCCGCCCCGCCCGGAGCAGCCTGCCGCCGCTGCTGCGCGGCTACCTGCGGCTCGGGGCCTGGGTCTGCGGCGACCCCGCCTTCGACCCCGCCTTCGGTGTCGCCGACCTGTACGTGCTGCTGTCCCTGGACCGCACCGACCCCCGCTACCTGCGCCACTTCCTCTCGGCCGGCGCGTCCGAACCCGCCACCGGCACGTCCGGGCCGGCTGTGGTGAGGGGCAGTGCCGGATGAGCGGCTGGCTGCCGTCCGCGCCCTGCACACCCGAGGACTGCGTCAGCGGGCCGGTGTCCGGGGTGTCCGTCCCGCGACGGGTGCTGCGATGCCTGGTCCTGGCCGCCGTGCTGGCCGTCGGCCTCGCCCTCGCGCCGCTGCTCGCCCGCCCGGCGGGAGCGCGGGAGCGCGGGCACATGGGCCAGGGGCAGGAGCGGGGGATGCCGGCGGACCGGCTGATCAGTGGCTGGTCGCGGCTGCTGGTAGCCGCCCTCGGGGTGCGGATCCGCGCCGCCGGCCCGTCCCGCGCCGCCTCGGCCGTCACCGGCCGCGACCACGGCCGCGACCTCGGGGCGCTGCTGGTCGCCAACCACGTCTCCTGGCTCGACGTCCTGCTGATCGAGGCGGTCCGGCCCGGCCGGATGCTGGCCAAGACCGAGGTCCGGGGCTGGCCGCTGTTCGGCCGGCTCGCCGCCGGGATCGGCACCATCTTCATCGAGCGCGACCGCCTGCGGGCCCTGCCGCGGACCGTGGAGCAGATCACGGCGGCGCTGAGGCGCGGCGAGCACGTGGTGGTCTTCCCCGAGGGCAGCACCTGGTGCGGGCGGGGCGGGGGGCGCTTCCGGCCCGCCGCCTTCCAGGCGGCACTGGAGGCGGGCGCCCCCGTCCAGCCGGTGGCCATCCGCTACCGCCTGGCCGGGGGTGAGCCGACGACGGCCCCGGCGTTCGTGGGGGAGGACGGCCTGCTCCCCTCCCTGTGGCGGGTGGTCAGCGTCCGCGGCCTGGTCGCCGAACTGACCCTGCTCCCCGAGATCCCGGCCGGCCGCCACCCGGAACGCCGCTCGCTGGCCCGGGCCGCCCAGCGGTCCGTCCAGGGTCACCACGGCCACCCGCACCCCGGACCGGCGGCCGTCCGTCCGCTCCACCCCTCGCGGGGCCAGGCGGGTCCGCTGCATCCGGTGCACCTGACGTGTGAGGAGTACGCGGCCTGAGGTCCGGGGCCCGGGTGGGCCTGCCGTGGCCCGCCCGGGTGTTCCCCCGGGCGCTGCCCTACCATGGGCGCGGTTTCACACATGATCAGCTTGAACGAGGGGGACTGATGGCCGGGACGGTCGCGGTGCACGCGGAGCCACCGGGGCTGGGCCGGGCAGGGACGTTCGGCGTGGTCGTCGACGGGGTGAGGGTCGGTCACGTCAAGCAGGGGACGACCGCACGGTTCCCGGTGGCGGCCGGAGTCCACACCGTCCGGGTCACCGCGAAGGACCGCACCCCCTCCAACACGGTCACCGTGGAGGTGCTGGAGAGCCGCGACACCCGGGTCACGGCCCGGGGCACCGGACTGGGGGTCGCCCTCCTGATCCCGGTCCTGGCCGGCATCGCGGTCCCCGGGATCTACGTGGTCGGGTTCGTCCTGCTGACCGGCGCCCTGTTCCGCGTCGTCCCCGGCCTGCTGTTCCGGGTGCGGGCCGACAGCGACCCCGAACTCCGGACCGCCCCGGACCCCACCCCTGCCACCCCTGCCGTCCTTGCCGTCCCGGCCGGGGACGCCGCCGGCGAGCAGCACGGCGGGACCGGCCTGTGGTGGGAGTCGGACCCGGCACTCGCCAAGCGCTTCGGCAGGAGGTCCGCCTCCTGACGCTCCCACGGCCCGTCCGGGGCTCTTGTGGATCGGTCGACCGGTCGTGTACCCCGCCTGTGCGGGGACGTGCCGCGACACCGTAACCTGACGTCCCACGCCGGGATCAGCCCAGCGTGGCGCGGTGGCCGACGTCCGGTCAGGCCGTTCCTCGGACCAGTGGTTCCGCTCCCGAGGTCCGTCCTCGCGCAACGAGTGCCGGCCACACGCAGTGCCGTCTTCACGCAGTGCCGTCCACAGGCTCAGTCAGGAAAGCAGGGCCGTCATGGCACCGGGAACACAGTGGGCCCTCCGGCGAGCACGGACGGGTCCGACGGGCGCGGGCACCCCGGCGCCGGCTCCCGGTGCGGCGGACGTGGCCGAAGCCATCCGCTCGGCGGTCGGCGACCGTCCGGATCGTGCCGCCGTACGCCTGCAACTGCCCCGGGGCCTCCCGCCGGTGGCCGTCGACGGGACGCAGCTGCGCCTGGCCCTCACGGAGCTGGTGGACCACGCGCTCCGCCGGTGCCCCGCCGGCACGAGGGTCACCATCAGCGCGGCGCCGGAGGCGGCCGCGGGCGGACGGCCCGCCGGGGTCGGGATCCGGGTGGCGGACCGCGGTGGCAGGCTGCTGGGCGAGGCGCGGCGCGGGTCGCTGCCGCAGGCCCCCGCGCTGCGCGGCCTGCTGGCGGGCCCTGACGCCCGGTTCGCCGTCCAGGACACTCCCGGGGGCGGCGCGACCTGTGTGCTGACACTTCCGGCGGTCTGACGCCGCGGGGGAGCGGCACCGGGGAGACGGTCCGGCCCGGCCATGTCCGGATTGGCATGCGCGCGTGGCGTGTCCGTGTCCTGGGCCGGGGAGACTCGGGGGCATGCGCAAGCCGGGGGAGCGGGAAGCGGTGCGGGCGGTCGTTCGGTGGGCGGGGCATCCCGGGACGCTGACCGCGGTCCTGGTGCTGCTGTTCAACGACCATGTGGGCAAACGGCTCTGGCCGGGTGCGGTCACCGGGAAGGTCAGTGACCTGGCCTGGATGCTGGTCTCGCCGGTGGTCCTGGCGCTGCTGCTGGCCCCGCTGCTGCGGCTGCGCGGTGACTGGCCGGCGATCGTCGGGCTTACGGGTACGGCGGTGATGTTCGTCGTCGCGAAGTCCGGTGCGGCGGGCGGCGAGCTCGCCTCCAGGATCTGGTCGTCGACCGGTGTGCCGAGCCGCATCCAGGGCGACCGCACCGATCTGCTGGCCCTGCCGGTGCTGGCGGTGAGCTGGTGGCTGTGGACACGGGCGCGCGTGACGCGGCGGCCGTGGCAGTGGCTGGCGGTGGCGGTGGTGCCGCTGGCCGTGGCCGCGATGGTGGCCACGTCGGAGACCGGCCCCTCGGCCTACTCCTTGGAGTGGGGCCCGGGCGGCCTCCCGGTGCTGGGCTCCTACTCGGATCGCTGGACGACCCCGGACGGCGGAGCCACCTGGACGCCGGCCGACGAGGTGCACGTCGGCGACGTCGATCCCGACGGTGGCCGGCCGCATGACGCTCCCTGCACGGCGGCCGAGCCCCTGCGCTGCTTCCGCCTGCTCGGCTCCACCGCACCGATCGAGGTCAGCGAGGACGGCGGCCGGGAGTGGCGCCTCGCCTTCGACCCCGGGCCGTCGCGGCGCCGCGTGCCGGAGAGCTCGCCGTCGGTCGCCGGAGCGGTCGGTGCGGAGCCGTCCGCAGCACCTACCGGGAACAGGTACCGAAACTCCGCCGAACTGCTGGTCGTCACCACCCCGGACGGCTGGGTGGTGCTCGCCAACTACCCCGGGCGCGGACTGGTGCGCGGCACCCAGGACGGCAGCTGGTCGCTCCAGGAGTACCCGGTCCACCAGTCCGTCGCCGTCCCGAAGGAATCCCGTTCCGCGACCCTGGGCCTGCCGGTGGCGGTGGCCGTCGGCTACGCGGCCGTACTGGCGGGCCTGGGCACACAGCTGCTCAGCGCCATCGCTCCCGACGGGCGCCGCCGGCTGATCGCCCGGTTGCTGCTCCGCCAGGGGCTCATCCTGCTGTGGGTCCGGCTCGCGGCATGGCTGGGCGGCGGCGAGCTGCTGGGGAAGTTACCGGGCGTTCTGACGCTGTGTCTGGTGCCGACGCTGTGGCTGGCGTGGTTGCTGTGGCGTGACTGCCGGCCGTCCCTGCCCTCGGCGGTCGTCCTGGCCGCCCTCGGTCTGGGGTTCACCCTTGTCGGTATGCGGCCCTACTTCTGGTGGGCCGACATCCAGCTGACGACCTGGTCGGAGGCCTCGTGGCAGGCTTTCGCCTGGGCCCTCCTCGCTACCGCCGTCGGTGCGATCATGGGAGCCCTGCCGTGGCATCCGTCCGTCCGTCCGCCCGCCCGCATCGGTTCCGGCTGACGCCCTGACGCGCGATGCTCAGGTCCAGCCCGCTGCACCGACGTTGTGAAACACCGTTCTATGACAACATTGCGGCTGCCAACCCCTAGGTCAACACCCGCTGAGGACGCGTGACATGCCGATCGAGGTAGACGCGAAACGCCGGCTGGACGAGATCGCCGCGGCCACCGTCGAGGTCGCGCGCGAGCGCGGTCTGCGGTCCGTCACCATTCGTGCGGTCGCGGAGCGGCTCGGCGGATCCACCGCGATGATCACCAACTACGTCCCCAGCCGTGCCGGTCTCATGATCAACGCGCTGCGGCACGCGGAGGGCGAGTGGCGGCGCGCGGCGGAGGAGGAGCTGAAGGGAGTCCCCGACGCCGAGCGGCTGCCGGCGCTCGTGCGGCGGATGTGCGCCGACACGGGCGGGGACGTGGTGATGCGCCGCCTGCTGATGGAGACGGTCAGTGCGGGTCCGGCGGCCGACGGGCGGGATGCCGAGGAGGTGGGCGCGATGGCCCGGGCGCACCGTGAGTCGCTCGGGGGGTTCGTGGCGGCGGCGGGGCTGCCCGGCCGGGAGATCGCGGCCGACCTCCTGCACCTGGTCCTGCGGGGCTACTGGCTCTCCACGCTGGAGGATCCGCAGGGGTGGCCGGCCGAACGCGGCACGCGGGCCGCGCTGGCAGCCGTTGAGCTCCTCGGCGGGGCCGACGGCGCGCCGACGGTTCCCGCCCCGGGTGGGGCTGATCCCGAAGAGCGCGTCCTGGCGTGACGCCGTTCTGCATCGACCGGAGGTCACTCCCGGCTGCCCGGCTGCCCGGCGGCTCAGGCCGACGCGGGTCCGGGCCGGTGAGCGGCCGGTCCGGCCGGAGCACCGCGGTCCGACGTCCGTCCGGGCAGATGGGTGCGGCGGCCCTCCCGGTCGAAGATGCCGATGATCTCGGCCGGGCCGCCGACGGCGCCCACCGCGTGCGGGACCATCGTCGGGAACTCCGCCGCCTGCCCCTGCTCGACCCGGAGCCGGCGTTCGCCCAGCAGCAGGACGACGGTGCCGGACAGTACGGTGAACCACTCCCGGCCCGGGTGCGCCTTGAGTGCCGCGGGGCCGTCCGGCGGCGGGTCGGTCAGCCGCATCCGGGCCACCGTGACGCCGGGATCCTCCCGCAGCGTCCACTGCGTCAGGCCGCGTGCCGCGTGGTGGCTGGGGTTGGAGACGACGTCGTCGTCGGCGGTCTCGACCAGCTGGTCGAGTGACGTGCCGAGGGCACGCGCGATCGCGGTGAGCTGGTCGAGGGCGATCCTGCGGTGCCCGGTCTCGATCCGGCTGAGGGTGGAGGGGCTCAGGTGGCAGCGGGCGGCGAGATCGTCCAGGGACCAGCCGTGCGCGGACCTCAGGGCCCGGATCCGCTTGCGTACGAGGCTGTCCAGGGCGTCACTGTCTTGCGTCATGGGCAAGATCCTATGCGGATCCGGCAATGACTTCGTAGGGTCGGTCCCATGACGTCCCACGCCCATGCGCACGCCGCTCACGCCCATGACCACACGCACACCCACACCCACACCCACGCCCATCAGGAGTCCGTGGGCTCCACCCCCGGCGCCGACCCGGACGACGGACCGGCGGAGATCCTCGACCTCGACGCCGAGCTGTTCGCGGCACACCTCACCTCCGTGACCGACCGCATCGCCGACCTCGCCACCGGGGCCGTCACCCACGTGGTCGACCTCGGTGCGGGCACCGGCACCGGTACGTTCGCGCTGCTCGCGCGCTTCCCCGCCGCCCGGGTGACCGCGGTCGACAGCTCCGCCGCGATGCTCGCCCGGCTCGCCGGGGCGGCCCGCGCGAAGGGCCTGGGCGACCGGGTCCGCACCCTGGAGGCGGACGCGGGCGCCGGCCTGCCCGGCATCGAGGATGCCGATCTCGTCTGGGCCTCCGCCTCCCTGCACCACCTGGACGACCCCGCCCGGGCCCTGGCCGGGATCCGCGACGCGCTGCGCCCCGGCGGGCTGCTGGCCGTCGCCGAGCTGGACGGGATGCCGAGGTTCCTGCCCGACGACGCCGTCACGGACGGGCCGGGTCTGGAGGCCCGCTGCCGTGAGGCGCTGTCGGCGCTGCACGCCGAGCGGCTGCCGCACATGGGTGCGGACTGGGGCGTCCTGCTGGCAGCGGCCGGGCTCACCGTGGAACAGGAGCGCACCGATCGCTTCGAACTGCGCGCCCCGCTGCCCGCCGGGACGGGCCGCTACGCGCACCTCGTCCTCGACCGGGTCCGTGGCGCCGTCGACGGCCTGGTCTCCGCCGCGGACCTGACGGCCCTCGACACCCTCCTCGACGGCGGTGCCCAGGACGTGCGCCACCGTGACGACCTCGTGGTGCGCTCGGTCCGCCAGACGTGGCTGGCCCGCCGCCCCGAGGTCCGGCCCTGAACCGGATGCTCCACCGACCCCCGGGTCCCCGGGGCGGCCGGGCGACCGCGCCGGCCCGGGGACCTGTGCGTCGTCGCCCGGTTCGGGGGTAGGGGCCGGTCAGAGCCGCCGCCGTTCTCTGGAGGTCTTCCGTGGGTGTCACCGCCGCAGGTCCGGGCCCCGCCCTCCCGCAGCCGCGCGGGCCCCTGACCCGGGGCCTGCTCACGCTGCTGACCACCGCCCCCGGGCCCGGCGCCACCCTGCCGTCCGGCGCCGCCGCCGCGGCCGACCCGTGGGGGGAGGACCACCAACTGGCCCTCTACCTCTGCTACGAACTGCACTACCGCGGCTTCGCCGGCGTGGACGCGGCCTGGGAGTGGCACCCGGCCGTCCTGGCCCTGCGCCGAAGCCTGGAGGACACCTTCCTGGACGCCCTGCGCATCGGGACCGCGCCGCCGGCGCCGCTGGCGGAGCAGCTGCGCCTGCTGCTGGTGGAGCCCGCGGACGGCGACGGCCCCTCCTACTTCCTGCTCCGCGAGGGCGAACGCTGGCAGGCGCGCGAGTACCTCGTGCTCCGCTCCCTCTACCACCTGAAGGAGGCCGACCCCCAGAGCTGGATCATTCCCCGTCTGCACGGCGCGGCCCAGGCGGCGCTGGTCGCGGTCCAGTACGACGAGTACGGGGCGGGGCACCCCGAGCGGACCCACTCGCGGCTGTTCGCCGAGATGATGGAGGACCTCGGCCTGGACGGGTCCTACGGCGGCTACCTGGACGTCGCCCCCGCACCGGCGCTGGCCGTGGTCAACCTGATGTCGCTGTTCGCGCTGCACCGCGCGCACCGGGGCGCCCTGGTCGGCCAGTTCGCCGGCGTGGAGATCACCTCCTCGCCCGGCTCCGCGCGCCTGGCCGCCGCCCTGGAGCGCCTCGGCGCCGGGCCTGCGGGCACCCGGTTCTACCAGGAGCACATCGAGGCCGACGCCGTCCACGAACAGATCGTGCGCCACGGCGTCATCGACGCCCTGCTGGCGGACGAACCCGACCTGGAGGAGGACATCGCCTTCGGCCTCGCCGCGAGCCTCCTGCTGGAGGACCGTCTCGCCCGGCACGCCCTCACCCGCTGGGAGCAGAGCGACACGGCGCTGCTCGCCCCTCTCCGGGCCGCCGCCTGACTGCGCACGCGTACCCGCACCCGCACCCGCAACCCGCCCCGGCGGCGGGCCGCGTACGGTCACCGGCCGGGGCGGCTCCGCAGGGCTCGGTCATCGCCGCGGCTCCCCGCCCGGGTGGGGAACGCTCAGGGCGAGCAGCGCGGTGTCGTCGTCCACACCGCCCCCCAGGGCGTCGAGGAGCTTCCGCAGGGCCGTGATGGCGCCGGACGCGGTGGTCGGCACCAGTCTCGCGGTGAAGTCCAGCAGGGCGTCGTCGCCGTAGCGGCCGCCTCCGGCGGGCGTGGCCAGGGGCGCGGTGTGGGCCTCGGTGAGGCCGTCGGTGTAGAGCAGGACGGTGTCGCCCGGGCCGAGGTGCACGGTGGTGGTGGCGATGTGGGCGTCGGGGATGACGCCGATGAGCTGGCCGTCCGGGGTCGGCAGGTGGCGGGCGCCGCCCTCGCCGCGCAGCAGGATCGCCGGGGGATGGCCGCCGGAAGCCAGGGTGAGGCTGAACCCGCTCCCCTCGGCATCGGGGGTGAGGACGCCGAACAGGACGGTGCAGAAGCGCGGGTCGGTGCCGTTGTACTCGTGGGTGAGGACGGTGTTGAGGTTGGCTAGCACGGCGGCGGGGTCGGGGTCGTACACCGCGGCGGCGCGCAGGGTGTACCGGACCAGGGAGGTGACGGCCGCCGCAGCGGCGCCCTTGCCGCAGACGTCGCCGAGGAACAGGCCCCAGCTGCCGCGGCTGAGCGGGAAGAGGTCGTAGAAGTCGCCGCCCACCTCGTCGGCGGAGGCGGTGTGGTAGTGGGCGGCCACCTCCACCCCGGCCGGTCCGGTCAGCGAGGGCGGCAGCAGGCTGCGCTGAAGGGTGGTGGTGAGGCGCTGCAGCCGGGCCCGGTCGGCCTCGATCAACCGGTAGGCCTCCTCGGCGGCCGCGCGGGCCTGGTCGGCCTCGTGCCGGGCCTCCTCCGCCTCGTGCCGGGCCTGCTCGGCCGCCTGGCGGGAGCGGAGCAGTTCGCTCTCGTAGGCCCGGCGGTCGCGGGCGTCGAAGAGGGTGGTGCGGATCAGCAGGGGCTTGCCGTCCTCGCCGGACTTGACGGTGGAGGTGACCAGGACCGGCAGGCGGCTGCCGTCGGCGGCTCTGAGCTCCAGGGCGATGCCGCCGATCTCCCCCTGGAGGCTGAGCAGCGGCGCGAAGTGCGTCTCGTGGTACAGGCGCCCGCCGACGGTGAGCAGGTCGGCGAAGCGCCGGCGGCCCACCAGGTCCTCGCGGCGGTAGCCGAGCCAGGTCAGCAGGGTCTTGTTGACCTTGGCGATCTGGCCGTCCATGAGGGTGGAGAGGTAGCCGCAGGGAGCGTTCTCGTACAGGTCCTCGGCGTTGTCCTCCAGCAGGGCGGAGAAGCGTGCCGCTTCGTCGTCCTCGGGTACGGGCCCGCATCCTCTCCGGTCCTCGTCACCGGACCCGGCCGTCACGGGCGGTCCCGCGCGAAGGCGATGATCGCTTCGGCGGTGGCCTCGGGGGCGCTCAGTTGCGGGCAGTGCCCGGTCGCGGTCAGGGTGACCAGTTCGCTGCCGGGGATCTGCGCGTGGACGAACGCGCCGACCTCGGGCGGGGCGATGGCGTCGTGGGAGCACTGCGCGATCAGGGTCGGCACGCCCACCTCGGCCAGGTCGGCCCGGTTGTCGGAGCGGAACGTGACGCCGGCGAAGGAGCGGGCGATGGCCGGGTCGGTGCGGCAGAAGCTGTTCGTCAGCTCCTCGCCGAGTTCGGGGCGCTCGGGATTGCCCATGATCACCGGAGCCATGGCACCGGACCAGCCGAGGTAGTTGGAGTCCAGTGACTCCAGCAGTTCGTCGATGTCCGCCGCGCTGAACCCGCCGCGGTACCCGGCGTCGTCGTCGTCGATGTAGCAGGGGGAGGGGGTGAGCAGGACCAGGCCCGCGAAGAGGTCCGGTTCCCGGACCGCCGCCAGGACACCGATCATGGAACTGACCGAGTGGCCGACGAACGTGACCGGCCCCAGGTCCAGGAGCCGCAGGATCTGCAGGACGTCGTCGGCGTAGCCGTCCAGGCTCGCGTACCGTTCCTCGCTCCAGGCCGAGAGGTCGGAGCGACCGGCCCCGACGTGGTCGAACAGGACGACCCTGAACTCCTCGGCCAGGGCCGGTACGACGAGTCGCCACATGTTCTGGTCGCAGCCGAACCCGTGTGCCAGCACCACCACCGGCCCGTCGTCCCGGCCCGTCACCACGACGTGGTTCCTGCTCCTGACGTCCATAGGGACCAATCCTGCCACCCGCGCCCGGCGGCCCGCCGCCCGGCAGCCTCCCTCGCGGGCCGTGCCCCGGGGGCCGACCGGCGGGAGGTTGGTTCAGACCATTGACGCTTGATCGCCGGTGCCCCTAGCGTTCGGGGAACGCGTGTCACCGCCAGGGGGAGATTGTTCGATGAAGCGCATCGGTGTGTCCGCAGTCGGGGTCGCAACCGCCGTCGTCCTGGTCGCCGGGTGCGGTTCGTCCGGCACCTCCTCGGCCGGGCCGACCCCGTCGGCGGCGACCCACGGCTGCCTGACCGCGGCGCAGGCTGCGGCCGGCTCGCTCGACCTGAGTACCCGGAGCGGCCCGGTCGGGGCGTACTTCCGGAACTCCGACGCCGGGAACGCCAAGGTCGGTGTGGTCTTCTCGCCCCAGGCCGGCGGCTCGCTCTGCGACTGGCTGCCGCACTACGCCACCTTCACCGCGGCGGGCTACGCGGTGCTCGGCTACATGGTGGGCGGCGGGGGGCCCGACGACGTGCGCACCGCGATCGGGCAGCTCAAGTCGAAGGGCGTCTCCAAGGTGGTGCTGGTCGGGGCCTCGAAGGGTGCCAGCGCCTCGCTCGAAACCGCGGCCGACAGCGCGACCAGCCCGCTGCCGGTCGTCGCGGTCGTGTCACTCAGCTCGCCGCTGTCCTATCCGGGCGAGTCGAGCGCCGAACGGGCGGTGGCCACCTCCACGGTGCCGACCTTCTTCGGGGTGGAGACCCAGGACGGCAAGTTCCCCGACTTCACCCGACAGCTGCACGCCACGGCCGTCGCCGCGGTGAAGGAGCTGAAGGTCTACCCGGGGGTCAACCACGGCGCGGCCGTGCTCACCGACGGGGCGCTGCCGGACGTGCGGGCGTTCCTCGACCGCAACGCGCCGGCTGCGGGATAGGCCTGCGGCGTCCGGCCGGCCGGTCAGGCGCTCTCCTCGGGCGGAGACGGCCTACGGTTCGCGGGCGCCCGCCGCGCTCGGCGGTCCGGGCGGCTGCCACTCGATCATCATGATGGTGGCGTCGTCGGTCAGCGTGCTGTCCTGGTTGTCCAGGAGCGCGTGGATCAGCCGGCGCAGTGACTCGGGCGCCGACTCGCCCGCCGCGGTCGCCCGGATCACGAAGTCCGCGAAGCGCTCCAGGCCGAAGAGCTCACGCCTGGCGCCCCGCGCCTCCACCACGCCGTCGGTGTAGAGCAGCACCCGGTCTCCCGGCTCCAGCGCCGCCGTGTTGATCCGCCTGGGCGTTCCGGTCAGGGCGCCGAGGCCGAGCGGCGGCTCCGCAGCCGTGACCAGGGCGTCCTTCACCACCTCCTGGCCGCGGATCAGCAGGGGCGGCGGGTGGCCGCAGTTCGACCAGTGCAGCGTGCCCGTGCCGATGTCCAGCCGCAGCAGCACACCCGTCGCGAAGCGGTCCGGGAGCCACCTGGTCAGGGCCTCGTCGATGCTCGCCACCAGTTCGGGCAGGTCGGCGCCGTTGCGGCGGGCGTTGCGGCAGCCGGCGAGGGTCACCGCCGCGGTGAGCCCGGACGCCAGGTCGTGGCCCATCGCATCGATGACGGCCGCGTGCAGGACACCGGCCGACAGGCTGTGGTCGAACGCGTCGCCGCCGAGGTCGTAGGCGGGTTCCAGGACGGCGGTGGAGATGACCTCGCCCGTGCACACCGTACGCGGCGGCAGGAATGCCCGGAGCATCTCGGCCGGCAGGCTCATCTCCTGCGCCCGGGTGCCCCGCGCGTAGCTGTCACTGGTGTCCCGCTTGGAGGTGATCACCATGGCCAGCATGGCGGCGAGCAGCCGGCAGTGGCGCAGAGCGGCGGCGCTGAGCGTGTCCGTCCGTACTCTCAGCACACCCAGCCGTTCTGCGCCGTCGACCAGGGGGAACCAGGCGGTCAGGCCGTCCCCGAGGTCCTCCGTGACCCGGAGTGAGCCGGTGCGGAACGCCCAGCCGGCCATGGTCCCGTCGATCTGGACGCAGTCGCCGCCGTCGAGCGGGAACAGCCGGCGCTGCTGGATGTCGGCGAGGTAGACCGTGCTGGTGCCGATGCCGAGGGACCTGGTGTAGCGCTCAGCGAGATTCGGTACGTCGGCCGGCTCCAGGGTCCTTCCGGTGGTGAGGAACTCCTCGATCAGTCGTTCGCCCTCGTTCAGGGGCGAGGGTTCGTCAGCCATGTGTCCACCCGAGCCCACTCCCGGGCGGCCCTGCCGAAGGCGCGACCGGGCCGCCCGGGAGTCCACCCGGGCGGCCCAGTCCGCGGTCGGGCGGGAACTGCCGCAGCTTCGCCGCCGGGCCCCGACGGGCGCACCCGGAAGGCCGACGGACGACGGCTACTCCAGCAGGAGACCGAGCAGGCCCGCCCGGCCGCCCTCCTGCCAGGCACGGCGCTGACGGTCGGCGCCCGTCCCGGCGGCCAGGAACTCCCTGAGCAGGTGGTCGATCCGTTCGGTGTCACCGGTCTCGGCCAGACCGGGCGCGGCGTACGCCCTGAGTTCCTTGACCACGGCTTCGGCGGCCATGGCCGGGCCGCCCGTCGGCGACACCAGCGGACCGTCGAGCCCGTTGTGGGCGGCCTGCCAGGTGGCGGCGCGGAGCATCTCCTCGTCGGGCTGCGGACGCGGTGTCCCCCGGCGCTCGTCCGCCAGCGCGGAGGCCACCAGGGCACGAATGAGTCCGGCGAACAACTCGGCATCCTCTACGCGCAGTTGGACGTCGGTGGCGCGGATCTCGATGGTCGGGTAGCGCTCGGAGAGCCGGGCGTGCCAGTACAGGCCGCCTCGGTCGCGGATCAGGCCGGCGTCCTCCAGCGCCTGCGTCCGCCGCTCGTAGTCCGCCGCGTCGGCGAAGGCCGGCGGCAGTCCACTGGCCGGCCAGCGGTCGAAGTGGATCGTCCGCCAGCCGGCGAAGCCGGTCTCCCGTCCTTCCCAGAACGGGGAGTTGACGGCCAGCGCGACCAGAACGGGCAGCCAGGGCCGGATCCTGTTCAGGGCGGCCACGCCCTGCTCGCGGTCCGGGATGCCGACGTGGACGTGCATGCCGTTCAGCATCAGGTCGTCCACCAGCTGCGGCGCCTCGGCCCGTGCCGAGCGGTAGCGGGCCCGGTCGGTGACGGGGACGGGCGTGAGACCGGCGAACGGCGCCGCACCGACCGCCGCGATCCGGCAGCCCGCCTCCCGTGCGGCGGTGTTCACGGCCGCCCGCAGGCGCTCCAGGTGGGCGGCGGCCTCGTCCAGGGCCTCGCAGACCGGCGTGGCCACCTCCACCTGCACCTGGAGCAGTTCGTGCTGGGCCTCGTCGGGCTGCAGAGTCGGCAACAGGTCGGCGGCCGCCAGGACCTCCGTGGCCCGGGGCACCGGCACCCCGCTCACGGGATCGATCAGCAGATACTCTTCTTCGACTCCGAACGTCAGCATGGCGCTCGGCTACCCCGCATCACCGTCGGCAATCCGGCAATCCGGTGGTGCGGAGAGCCGGGCGGTCCTTCCCGTCGTCCGCCTCAGGTGACGGGCGCCGGGGTGGGGCCGGGGCCGGGCAGCGGCCCCGGACCGGGGTGCGGCGGCGGAGCCGGAACCGGGTCCGGCCAGGGGTCGGGTTCCGACGGGCCGGGCGGCGCGGGCGGTACCGGGTCCGGCCCGCCGGGACCGGGGACGGGGCCGGGCAACGGTCCGGGTCCGGGGCCACCGGGCCCGGGTGCTGGCGTGGGGTTGGGCGGTACGGGGTCGGTCGGGCGGGTCATCCTGGCTCCTTCGGTAGCGGGCGACGACGGCTGACGGCGGTCCGGGGGCGCGGCCGGGAGGTGAGAGCCACCCGGCGCCTGGTCCGCTCTGCCGCGCCGTCCTGATGTCCGGGCGGACTTCGTCCGCCCCCGGGCGCCTACCCGATTGTGGCCGGGGGATGTGTCGGTCCGCTCGGTCCGCTCGGTCCGGGAGGGCGACGGGGAGTAGCGGGCCGAGGGCGGGGGCCGTCGGCCCGACTGCGAGCGGGCCACCGACTGCCGGTCGTCCGGTCGTCCAGTCGGCTGGTTACCGGCTACCGGGAGAAGCAGGTCTTCACACTCACGGCTGGTCCGTCCGAGTACTTCTGGACGGCCGCCCTGGCGTCTCCCGACACAGCCACGGACGTCGTGCCCCCGGCGGGAACCGTCGTCAACCCGCCGATCGGGACCACTTCGATCGCTTGCTGGGACGCTCCCGCCGACGGCTGGTCGTAGACCAGATAGACGACGCGGACGGCGACGGCCGTGTCGTTCGGGTTCTTCAGGATGACCTGGTCGAATGCGTCGAACTTGGTGAGCGGCCGGCCTGCGGCGTCCGCCGGCTTGGCCTCGACCGCCGCCGCACTCACGGAGAAGTCCGTCGGGACAAGGTCTTTGACGGTCACCCTGACATCGGCGGCGAGTCCGGCGTCGGTCCCGTGGAAGGTCAGAACGTCGTAGCCCCCACCGGGCTGGATGACGAGATCTCCCCGGTCGCTTCCGTAGGCCGTGGTGACCTGCACGTCGGGCAGATCCTTGCCGGCACCGTCCACCGCGGTGATCACCAGGGTGGGTACCACGCTGGTGTCCCCGTCGTTGTCGACAAGGAGTGTCTGGTCGATGTACTCCTCCATGCCCAGCGCGCGGTAGTCGAAGGACAGCGACGCGGCCGACGGACCTGTCGCGGAGGCTCGGGCGACCGGCGTCGAGGCCGGCGGCGCTGCATTCGTCGGGACGCTCGCGGATATGGACGGACCTGCGGAGGGAGGCGGAGAGGCAGGGGTCGGGGCGCAGCCGGCCAGCGCGGCGACGCCGAGAACAATGCCTGCAACCGTCCGGATGCGGAGGGCGGAGCCGGCCCGCCGGTCCCGGACGAGAGTTCGATCAATCCTTGGCATTGCCGGAGACTAGCGCAGGCGGCCGGTGCCGGGGTGGCGGACATCGTCCTGGCGGCCCGCCCGGCCCCGGCGCGGCGTCGACCCGCCACCTTGTCCGCAGCCCTGAGCGCTTCACCGCGTCTGACGGTCCCAGTGCGGGCTGAGGGCGATGGCCTGCAACTGGTCGATGGTCAAGGGCGGTTCGGCGCGGGTGGGGTGGCTCGAATCCGTGATCGGGTGCTCGGAGTTGGTCGCGCTCACCCTGACCCGGCGGCCGTCCGGGCGGATGGCGATGACGACCCACATGAGCTGTCCGTTCGCCAGCGGGACCCGCTCGGACCGGAGGGCGGTGCCGTTCGGAAGTACCTGGCAGGTCGGCGGGGTGTCCCGGCCGCAGTCGACCGAACCGAGCACGGCGTCGGTCCTGAGCGCTGCGCCGCCGACGGTGGGAGACGAAGGGCGGACCAGCACGGTGTGGGCGTAGGCGGCCGGCGTCTGGGTGCGGTCGATCCGGCTCCAGGAGCGGTACATCTTGGCGGGTCCCGGCGGTCAGTGGGGGCGGTGACCGGTCAACGCGTGCCAGCGGTCCTGCGCCGCGTCGAGGTCCTGTCGCGCCCTCGGAATGCGGATGTCGTTGCCCTGCCGGGCCGTTACCTCGCCGAGGCGGAGCTCGGCCTCCGCGCGCTCGCCGGTGTCGCTCCGGATGCGCCGGAGGTCGGCTCCGGCCTGCCGGATGAGGGAGGCCCGCTCCTGCTGGAACGCCTTGGCGTCCGAGACGGCGTTGTGGACGTCGACGACGAACCTGCGGACGTACTCCTCCCCGATGTCCGCGACGGGGTAGGTCAACAGGTGCTGACGCCCGTTCGGAGCGACCAGGTAGACGTGGCCGGCGGTCGGGGAGTGGTCGGAGCGGACGGAGATGTCGTGCAGCGGAAGATCACCGCGCCAGTCGTCGGTGTTCACGGCGAGGACGTGTTCGTAGAGCGAGAGACCGTCGATCTCGGCCCGGAATCCACCGCGCCCGGGCTCGCGCAGGTAGGCGAGGTGTTCCTCGGCTTCGCGTACTCGGCGCCGGTGGGCCGTGGCGGCGGCCTCGGCGGAGGCCCGTGCGCCGGCGAGTTCCTTCTGCGCGGACCGCTTCAGGTCGCGCAGGGTGTCCCGTGCGGTGCCCAGGTCGCGGCGGGCGGCGTCGTGCTCGGGGGCGAAGGCGTACTTCCAGCCGCCCGGGTACCGGTGGAGCCGCCGGCCGATCACTCCGGCGACGGCCAGCAGGACGAGCAGTATCCAGATCCCAGCGTTCACGTCGCCCTCCCCGGCCCGCAGTTGGCGCCCCCGGTCGAGCCGCTGACTCGTACCAGGTCGCCCCGACGACTATCGGCAACCGGAACGCCGCTCGTCAAATCACCGATCGTGGCGGCCCTGACTTCTTGTTAGATACTTAGCTAATGTGCTAAATAGCTGACATGACAGAAACTCAGGACGAGGCAGGAGCCTTCCGCGCCCTCGCCGATCCGACGAGGCGCCAGATCCTTGAGGACCTCAGAGCCGGCGAGCTCGCGGCAGGTGAGATCGCGAGCAGGTTCGCGATCAGCGCGCCGTCCATCTCACGGCATCTCGGCGTGCTCAAGGGAGCCGGACTGGTCACCGAGCGCCGGGACGGCAATCGGATCCTGTACGCCCTGGTCGAAGAGCGCCTGGCGACCTGCATCGGCCGGTTCCTCAGCGTCGTCTGCCCCGAGCAGATCGTCCTTCGCCACACCAAGTGGCGTGCCGCAGAGCGGGGTGAGGGAGCATGAGGCAACCGCGTCTGTCCAGCGTCATCGAACGACGGCTCCTGGTGAACTACCGGGTCGCCCCGGACGCGGCGGCACGCCTTCTTCCCGAACCGCTGCGCCCGCAGCTGGTGCACGGCCACGCGGTCGCGGGTATCTGCCTGCTGCGGCTGGGAAGTGTCCGGCCGGTCCGGACCCCAGGGCGCTGGGGCTGCGGAGCGAGAACGCGGCGCATCGGATCGCCGTCGAATGGGACGGGCCGGACGGGGTCGAGACCGGCGTCTACATCCCACGACGCGACACCGCCTCGCGGGTCAACGCCTGGGCCGGAGGCCGGATCTTCCCCGGCGAACACGGCCGCGCCGACTTCGCGGTGCACGAGACACCCGCCCAGGTGCGTGTCGCCTTCGCGACACGGGACGGTGACATGCGGGCGGACGTCACCGTGGAGCTGTCCGACGAGCTGCGAGGAAGCGGGCTCTTCGCCGATCTCGCCGAGGCCTCCCGATTCTTCCGGGCCGGGGTGAAGGGCTACTCGGCGACCGGCTCCGGCCGACACCTGGACGGCATGGAGCTGCACACGGACGCCTGGCAGGTGTCGGCCGGCCGGGTCCGCTCCGCCACCTCGTCCTTCTTCGACGACCCGGACCGCTTCCCGCCGGGGAGCGCGACCCTGGACTGCGCCCTCGTCATGCGAGACGTCCCCGCCCGTTGGCGGCCGCTCCCGACCATGGTGGCTGGCCCCGGCGCTCAGCTCGTCCGACCGCCGTGGGAGGCGGCGGACCGGGACACCCTCCGCCGCGGAGGTGGCAGGACCGTGCGATGACCTTCTGTGGCGATCTCACTCCCAACGTCTACTCGGACGACCGGGAGATATTCACCGATGTGACCGGGGGATACGGCTGGCCGGTGTTCCGGCCCCGTTGCGAGCGGACCAATATCGGCCGGCTGACGGGCGAGATGCCCCTGGAGGAGTGGCCCGACACCAGCGGGCTTCGCCGAGAAGCTGCTGGATATCCTTTCGGCCCAGGTGGTCAACGAGATGATGGGCCTGCATGACTGCGACCTCTGCCTGCCGTCATCGATCACGGGTACCTGCCCCCTCGGTCGCTCGTCGACGCGGTCCTCGGCTTCGAGCCGGAGCGCGACGTGCCCGCCAACTGCCCCTGGCTGCGCTTCCCGTGGACCCCCGAGGACGCAGACCTGATGGAATGATCACCACCCGTACCTGACGGGCCGACAGGTGGGCGGCACGGGGGATTCGGGTTCCTTTTCCCCTTCGTCTGCCATCGGTACTGCCTCCGGAACAATCCTGTGCCGGCGAACGGCCGGACATTTCTGGCATATTCAGTAACTGACGCCCCGTCGGCCGCCGGGGTGAGCCGCGTCGCTATGATCTGGGACCGCCCGGACATTCGCGGGCCCAATTCAGACATAATCAACCAAAAAGTCGGAGCAATGACAATTCGCACTACCAGGATGCTGGCTTCGTCCACCCTGCTCGCACTCGCCATCGGCGTGAGCATCGGGTCGGCGAGCGCCGGCGCGGTCAGCGTGTCTCCGAGTCCGACCGCCTCCCCGACGGCAACGGCCTCTCCGAGTCCGACGGCCTCCCCGAGTCCGACCGCCTCACTGACGGCGACGGCCACCCCGACGGTGACGGCCTCCCCGAGTGCTGCGGCGAGCAGCGCCGCGCCGACGCCCACGAGCCGGCCGAGCGTGCCGCTGCCGTCCCCCTCGATCGACTACGACCGCTGCAACGGGGGTGTCTACTCCGGCGAGCTGAAGGTCACGGGAACCGGCCTGTGGGGCACCACCCTGGTCAAGGGTGGTCCTGCGCAGGAGGTCTCCACGACGTGGGAGAACACCAGCGGCGTGGACATCGAGAAGTTCGAGACCTACCTCTACCTCACCGAGGAGGAGCCGACCACGCCGATCCAGCACTTCACGAAGGACCTCTTCACCGTCCAGGTGCGCACTCCCGGCGCGGACTGGGCACCCGCCTACTTCAACGACTCCCGCGCCGTCATGACCGGGAGCCACAAGATCGCCAAGGGCGGGAAGCTCACCGTCTCGGTGCGCATCACCGCGACCACGGCCCTTCCGGTCGGCCTCTACGGGGGCAATCAGGGAGGTGCGTCCGAGGTCTTCGAGAACGGCTCCGTACCCAAGCCCGCAAGCAGCAAGAAGAACAGTTGCACCCAGTACGTCGGGTACTACCTGGGTGAAATGAAGGTCGCGGACACGGCCGCCGGCGCAGTGAGCGCGACCCCGGCTCTGGGCACGGCTTCCAAGTCGGCCCCGGCGGCCGGCAAGGGCCTCGCCGAGACCGGCGGCAGCTCCAGCACCCTGCCGATCGCAGCCGCGGGCGCCGTCGTCCTGGCCGCCGGAGCCGGGACCCTCCTGGTACTGCGCCGCCGCAAGGCCGCGCACCAGTAGAGCTGCCGCCCGCCACGAGGTCCGGGGCGTCGATGTCGCTCGGCCCATCCGTTGTGTCCGAGCACCCGCCTGAGTACACGCAGCACCGAGGCCCCCGGCAGCGCCGGGGGCCTCGGCCGTTCCATCGCTCGCCCCTCCCTCGTCCTCGTCCTCGTCCTCGCCGGGCATCCGCCCCCGGCCGCCGGCGAGGTACTCCTGAGCCGCGACCCGCCGACAGTATTTTCTTCCTTGACAAGTTTTTCTGTCGGAGGGACCCTGGAGGGGTGCTGGACGTCGCTGTGATCGAAGAACCCGCTGCGGCCGAGGCCTCCCTGGACCCCATACGGTCCCGGATCCTCGCCGCCCTGGCCGAGCCCGGCTCGGCCGCCATGCTGGCCGTCCGCCTGGGGCTGCCCCGGCAGAAGGTCAACTACCACCTGAAGGAGCTGGAGCGTCACGGGCTGGTCGAGCTCGCCGAGGAGCGGCGCAAGGGCAACGTCACCGAACGGGTGTACCGGGCCACCGCCGTCTCCTACGTGATCTCGCCCAGTGCCCTGGCCGCCGTCAGCCCGGATCCCTCCCGGGCTCCCGACCAGCTCTCCGCCCGCTGGCTGCTGGCGCTGGGGGCCCGGCTGGTGCAGGAGGTCGGGATGCTGCTGACCGGAGCGGCCCGGGTCAAGCAGCGGGTCGCGAGCTTCGGCATCGACGCCGAGGTGCGGTTCGCCTCCGCAGCCGACCGGACGGCCTTCGCCGAGGAGCTGGCCCAGGCGGTGGCCGGCCTGGTCGGCCGCTATCACGACGAGTCCGCCCCGGGAGGGCGGCGGAACCGCGTGGTCGTGGGGATCCACCAGATCCCCGCGCCCCACCCCGGCACTCCCGACGTACCCGGCGCACCCGGCAGTCCGGTCGCCTCGGCCGGCCCGCCGCAGGAGGCCGGGGTCACACCCTGGCACGGACCCGAAGCAGGACAGGAGGGACGACCATGACGCACCCGTTCGAGATCACGTTCGAGACGACGCTGCCCGCGAGCCCGGAGCAGGTCTGGGAGGCGATCGCGACAGGGCCGGGCATCGACTCCTGGTTCATGGGCCGCAACGAGGTCGAGCCGCGTGAGGGCGGGGTCGCCGCCATGGACATCGGCGGCCGGCGGGAGGAGGCGGTGATCACCGCCCATGAGCCCGGCAAGCGCTTCGCCAGCCGGACCGCCGAGGGGGAGGACGGCCGGTTCATGGCCTTCGAGTACCTGATCGAGGGAAGGGACCGCAGTAGTACGGTGCTCCGGGTCGTCCACAGCGGCCTGCTCGGCGACGACTGGCAGGACGAGTACGACGCCCTGCGCCGTGGCTGGCCCTTCCACCTGCACACGCTTCGCGAGTACCTCGCCCACTTCGCCGGACGCGCCGGGGCCCCCGTCTTCGCCGTGGCGCCGTCGCCGGGGCGGACACCGCTGGAGACGGGGGCGGTGCTCGTCCGGGCGCTGTCGCTGCCGGCCACGCCTGCGGTGGGCGCCCGGGCGTACGCCGAGCCGGCCGGCCTGCCGCCGTTGGACGGCGAGGTCGTCTGGTCCGACGACGAGCGGATCGAAGTCCGGGCCGCCGACGGGATCTACACCTTCCACCACGGCTCCGGCGTGGCGCTGATGTTCCATCACCTGTTCGGGCCGGACCCGGACCGGGACGGGGCCGAGGCGGCCTGGCAGCGGTGGTTGACCGGCCTCCTCGCCTGACAGCCACAGCCCACAGCCCACAGTCACAGCGGCAGCGCCAGCGGCAGTTTCAGGGCCCAGGAACAGCCACAAGTAGTCGAAGACCGACACGAGACAGCAAGGAAAGACTCATGCGCACCCTGATCAGCACCGCGTTCATCTCGCTCGACGGTGTCGTGGAGGCCCCGGGCGGCGAACCCGGCTACCGGAACTCCGGATGGACCTTCAAGGACGTCGAGTTCCTGCCCGAGGCGTTCGACCTGAAGGGACGGGAGCAGAAGGAGTCGGCCGCGATCCTGCTGGGCCGGACCAGCTACGAGGCGTTCAGCCCGGTGTGGCCGGACATGGAGGAGTTCGCCGACTACAAGGTGATGCCGAAGTACGTCGTCTCCACCACCCTCGCCGAAGACGACCTGGTCTCGAACTGGGGCCCGACCACGATCCTGCGCTCCCTCGACGAGGTCGCCGCCCTGAAGGAGACCGAGGGCGGCCCCATCATCGTCCACGGCAGCGCCTCCCTGACCCGGAGCCTCGCCGACGCCGGCCTGATCGACCGCTACCACCTGCTCGTCTTCCCGCTCCTTCTCGGCGCGGGCAAGCGGCTGTTCCCCGCCACGGACAAGGACACCCAGAAGCTCAAGCTGGTCGAGCACGCCGTGTACGCCAACGGCCTGCAGATGAACGTCTTCGACGTCGTCCGCTGACCGGGGACGGAGTCCGGCTCTGGCCGTGGCCCTGGCCGGGGTCGGGGCCACGCCTGGTGTCGGGGTCGCAGTCGGCCCGATGGTGTGGGTTCAGCGTTTGACACGGCCTCGGACGGCGAGGGCGGCCAGGCCGAGGAGGACGGGTTCGCCGATCCGTGAGGCCATTTCGACGGCCGTGCCGGGGAGGGTGAGGTTCTGGCCGCTGGAGCGGAACACCACCGAGTTCACCACCACCAGGGCCGCCTTCTCCGCCCGCGCCCCGGTGACCCGATCGCCCCACGGCAGGGTCAGCACCGGGTCGGGCGTCCGGGTCGTCGTCCGTACGGTGCCGCTGTCGTAGGTCCCGGTGGTCTCCGGGTCGGGGGCGTCGTCGGGCAGCCCGAAGAGGACCAGCAGCAGCAGGCTTGCGCCCATCGCGGCCAGGAGCCAGGAAAGCGCCCGCGAGGCCCGCAGGCCGTACCCCGACGCGAGCCAGTACGCTCCCAGCAGCCGGCGTTCGGCGCGTGGACGCCGGCCGTCGTTGCGGCGCATCTCCATCTCGCCGTAGTAGAAGTCCGCCGCGTCCGGCTCGTTGCCCGCCTCCTCGAACGCCTTCCGCAACTGCTGGTACACCCCCACCAGTTCACCCGGGCCGGCGCCCCGCTCCGGCACCCCGTGATGCGGGCCCGCCGGCCACCCCCGTGCCCGTGCCCCGTCCACCTGCGCACGCCAGTGCTGCTCCTCGGCGAGCACCTTGCGCCGGGACCACCTCGCGGGCAGCACGCCTCGGCGCCGCCAGCCGGCCGGCGGCGCCGCGAAGCGGCACCCGAACCCGATGTGGATCTGGTCCAGGTGGAACGCCCCGGTGAACTGGCACCGGCTCAGGTCCACGTCGGTGAGGACGAGCTGCGCGGCGTCCACCCCGCCGAGGGAGGCCAGCCGGACGCCGGGCGGGCCACCGGCGGAGACCAGGCTCTCGTCCAGCGCACTGCCGTCCCGGGCGGTGAACGGCACGGGCCAGGCCTGCAGAGCCACCGGGGCGGACATCGACGCGCGGCTCAGATGCACGATGGCGCACCGGAGGCGCAGCACGGCGGACCCCTCGAACGCCGCCCGCTCGCACGTCACGTACGAGGCGGCGGCCTCGACGGTGACCTGAGCCCCCGTGAACCGGGCGCTGTCGAAACCGATCCTGCCCGCACAGACCAGCGGACCCAAGTGCTGCAACCCCTCGAAGGTCGCCCCGTCGAACCGGGCGTCGCCGGTGAAGGTGGCCGCGTTGAACGTGGCGTCGCCGGTGAAGGTGGCCCCGCGGAAGTCGGCGTCGCCGGTGAAGGCGGCCAGCGTGAAGTCGGTACGGCCGAAGCGGGCTCTCCCGGTCGCCGGGTCCGTGCAGGCGCCGAGCAGATCCTTCAGCAGGTTCTCGTCGATGCCGGTGCCGCGCAGGTCGAGATCACTGCCGGCGGTGAGGGCGCCCAGGTGAGCGGCGTAGTCGGCGGGTGGCAGGTGGCGCAGGCAGGGCCCGCCGGCGGCCACCCGTATGCCCCGGCAGCCCACCGGATCATCGGCGGATGCCCCCTCCCCGCAGTGCGGCCAGCCAGGAGCGGTGATGTCGGATGCAGCGGTCATGACCACGTTCTAACGATCTTCCCGCCGGTGTGCACCGGAGATCGGCGGGTTGTGACAGATCCCGGAAGAAGGAGTGGGTACGGGTCCGGGGCGTCGCGCGGTCCGCCACAACCGCTCTTGACGTGGAACCGTGGACGGCTCTGCGGCCGCGCCGCTCGCTCGTCCAGCCGCGCCCGCTCGCCTCGGTGGCGGAGGACGGCCACCGCCTGCTCACCGCCGAGGACTTGGACCTCGTGCGGTCGGAGGGGCTCGCCGTGGGGTCGTACAGCTCGTTGTTGTGGGGGTCCTACGTGCGGGCGGACAAGCCGCTTCCGCAGACCTATGATCACCCCGGGACCACCCGGGTGCTCGCGGTCCTGGACGACGTCGCGGGCGCACTCCCGACCACGGGAAACCAGGTCGTCCTCGCCTGGCTGATGCGGCAGGGGATCGCTCCCGTCGTCGGCGCGAGCCGGGTGGAGCAGGTCGAGGAGGCACTCGCCGCACGCCGTGTGCGGCTCGCCGACGAACACCTGGCGCGCTTCGCCGAAGCGCGCCGGCACGACAGCGCGGTCACCCACGAGGAGCCCCATGAGCACCCTGACCCTCACCCCGGCCGTGGCCGCGGACCGTACCGGCGTGTCCATCGACACCCTGCGCTACTACGAGCGCGAAGGACTGATCGGCCCGATCCGGCGTTCCGGCGGCGGGCACAGGGTGTACACCGAGGACGACGTCTTCTGGATCGGCCTGGTCACGTGCTTCCGTGAGGCCGGCCTCGGCATCGCGGACCTGCGGGATTTCGTCGCCATCCTGCGCGGCGACCACTCCCCGCACGACCGGGTCGTCTTCCTCCGTGAGCGCCGGGCCGCCCTGGAGCAGCGGGTGGCGGCACTGCACCGTGCCATGGGCGTCCTCGACGGGAAGATCGCCTACTACAGCTGACCGACCCGCAGGGCCACCCGGCCGCGTCCGGACCGACGCGGCCGGCCTTCACCCGTCCTCCCTGCTGCTACCGCTACCGCTACCGCTACCGCCGCCGCTGCCCTGCCTGGCGCGTCCGGCAGTCCACAAGCTGCCTCGTTCGCGCCGTCGCGCTCGGCTGTCAGCCGCGCACGTGCAGCCCGAAACCCGAGCGGCCCGAAGGCTCCAGACCCTCCTTCAGGTGCAGTGAGGGGATCTCGTAGTCGCCGAAGTTCTGCCGCCGGAACGCGATCGGCTCGGTCGACTCCAGGGTGAGCAGGCGCTGCTCCCAGGCCTTGGCGACGTCGGGGTACTCCTCGGCGGTCAACCGGTCGGTTCCGTACAGCACGAACGGCGGCAGCACCTCGATGCCCGGGTAGTAGAGGATGCCGTGCTGGATCGGGAACAGCAGGTCGTCGACGGGGCCGTTGATCCCGCGAGGGCCGTAGTGCGACTCCGGGCCGCCGGCGGTCACCGACAGCAGGGCCCTCCTGCCCGCGAGGGTGCCCTCGCCGAAGCGCTCGCCGTACTTGGTGTCGCTGTGCTCGCCGACGCCGTACGCGAAGCGGTAGGTGAACACCCGGTCCACCCAGCCCTTGAGGATCGCGGGCATCGAGTACCACCACAGCGGGAACTGGAAGATGATCGTGTCGGCCCACAGCAGCTTCTCCTGCTCGGCGAGGACGTCCGGGGTGAGCGTCCCGGCCTCGAAGGCCCGGCCCGAGTCCAGGGCGACCTTCAGCGGGTTCGAGGCGTCGGGGCCGTAGTCCGCGGCGTCCACGACCGCCTTCCAGTTCATCGTGTACAGGTCGCTCACCCGCACCTCGTGCCCCGCGGCCTCCAGGGTGGTCACCGCGAGGTCCTTCAGCGAGCCGTTGAGCGACTTCGGCTCCGGGTGGGCGTGGACGATCAGTGTCTTCATGGGAATTCCTTCGGATCGGGTGCCACCGATTCTGGGCGCCGGGGCGCCCGTCGTTCAGGGGCGCCGCTTCCGTCGGACCGGACTTCCTGGTATCGGCAGGGCCACCCTCACGGACACCACCGGGGCGCATACTCGTGGGCATGGACGATCTCGCGGGCTTCCTGCGGACCCGGCGTTCCCGGGTCGATCCGGCGGCCGTCGGCATACCCACCGACAGCCGGCGCCGGGTCGAAGGGCTGCGCCGCGAAGAGGTCGCGCACCTGTCCGGGGTCAGCGTCGACTACTACGTACGCCTGGAGCAGGGCCGTGCGACCCAGCCCTCCGAGCAGGTCCTCGACGCACTCGCCCGCGTCCTCGGCCTCGACGGGACCGAGCACGGGCACCTCCGCCGGCTCGCCCGGCAACGCCGCCGCCGCGCGAAGGCGCCGGGCGGGAGGATCAGGCCGGAGCTGCTGCGCATCCTCGGCCTGGTCGCCGACGCACCCGCGCTGATCATGGACCACCGCATGGACGTGCTCGCCGGGAACCACCTCGCGGGGCTCCTCTACGGCCGGCCGGCGACGGGCCTGAACACCGCCCGGCACATCTTCCTCGAAGAAGCCGAGCGCGGCCTCTACGCGGAGTGGGAGAACTGCACCCTCGACGTGGTCGGGCACCTGCGCCTGGCCGCCGGCAAGTACCCCGAGGACCCCCGCCTGGCCTCGCTGGTCGGCGAGCTGGCGATGGGCAGCGAGCGCTTCCGCCGTCTCTGGGCCCGCGCGGACGTGCGGGCCCGTACCCATGGACGCAAGGCGTACCGGCACCCGCTGGTCGGGCTGCTGGAACTGCACCAGGAGAACTTCGCGCTGCCGGACGAGTCGGGCATGGAGCTGCTGGTGATGTCCGCCGTCCCCGGCAGCCCCGCCGAGGACGGGCTGCGCCTGCTCGCGGCCCTGGGCGCCGACAAGTCCGACGGCACGCCGCCCATCGACGCGCATCCCACCCGGCAAGCCCAGGTGCGTGATTGACCCACCGTCAGACCACGCCCACCTGTGGGTCCGCCACGAACAGGCCGCCCGGTCGGAAAGTCCGCAACCGGGGGTTGATCTAGGTCATGAACTGACCTAGACGGCTCCTATCGTGTCTCTCGTCGAAGAAAACAGCACCACGCACAAGAAGGCGGAGAGACCATGACCGAGTCCACCACCCAGCTCCCGACCCCGGCCCTCACCGGCGAGCGCGCCGACCTGCTCGAACAACTCGGCAAGGCCCGGTTCTTCCTCCGCTTCACCGCCAACGAGCTGACCGACGCGCAGGCCGTCGAGCGCCCCACGGTGAGCGAGCTCTGCGTGGGCGGGCTGATCAAGCACGTCGCCGAGGTCGAGAAGAGCTGGTTCGGCTTCATCCTGGAAGGCCCGTCCGCGATGCCGGACTTCACCGCCATGACCGAGGAGGACTGGGCCCACCGCCTGGACGGCTTCAACCTGCTGCCCGGCGAGACTCTTGCCGGGGTCCTCACCGACTACGCCGAGGTGGCCCGCCGTACCGACGAACTGGTCGCCACCCTGCCCGACCTGGACGCCTCCCACCCGCTGCCGAAGGCCCCCTGGTTCGACGCCGACACCGACTGGTCCGCCCGCCGCACCCTCCTCCACATCATCGCCGAGACCGCCCAGCACGCCGGTCACGCCGACATCATCCGCGAGGCCCTGGACGGCACCAAGAGCATGGGCTGACATCCACCGAACGGGCCCACTCGACGTAGCCGGACCGTCCCCCGGTGCCTGTCCCGCCGGCTGCGGGTCCGGTGCTCAGGGTGCGGTCACGGCAGGTGTGCGCGGTGGGGCTGCCGCGTCGCGGGCCGGCGGAGTGCTGGTGAGTACGACGGTGACGACCAGCAGGGCGCTGATGCCCACGAGTTCGAGCAGGACGGCGCGGCGCAGGGCGCGCGGACCGTTCCCCGTCGTGCGGGCCGTGCCGGTGGGGCCGGCGGCAGCCACGAGGAGGATGAGCGCGAGCAGCCCGGTCTTGATCAGCAGGAGTCTGCCGTAGGAGGTTCCGGTGAGCTCGCCGAGACCGCTCACCTCGCGGAAGGCCTGGTAGAGGCCGGTGGCGACGAGAACCCCCACCGAGGACAGCGCCAGCCGCGTGAACCGTGCGGCAGTGACGCGCTGTTCAGTGCTCAGGCCCGCCTCGGATCCGACCCGGGCCAGCAGGACGGCCATCCCGAACAGGCCGCCCGCCCAGACGGCCATCGCCGTCACGTGCAGGGTGGTGACCACCAGGGCCGCCGACTGCCACGCCCCGGTGGAGGCGTGGCTGACCAGGCTCCAGGTGGCACCGAGCCCCAGGGTGAGCAGGACGGCCGGGGCCAGGCCCCAGGGGCGTCGGAGCACCGCCTCGCCCACCGCCGCGACGAGCGCCAGCAGGATGATGCGGGCGACCAGGGCGTGCCCCTCGCGGGTGTCGAGCGTCGTGCTCAGCAGGGCACGGTCGAACACCTTGGCGGCGGAGTACCCCTGAGTGGCCGGGCCGTAGACGAACAGCTGGATGACGGTCCCCGCCAGCAGGACGCCCCACCCGAGTGCGCCTGGCCAGCGCGCACCCTGCAATTCCCTTTTGCCGGAACGAGGTTCGGTAGCTTCGGTGCCCCTGGAGGACGGGTGGCAGAGGCGTATCGCCGTGCCGCCGACGAGCAGGGCCAGGCCCGCGAATCCGAGCCAGGCTGCCGCGTCCAGCACCGCGTCCGTGACGCGGTCGTGGGTCACGGGGGCGCCCGACGCTGCGGGGTGGCTGGGCGAGCCGACGGAGAAGGTGAGCGTTCCGGTGGTGGTGTGGCCGTCGTCGGCCGTCGTGGCGCGCCAGTCGAGTACGTAGGTGCCCGGGTGCGGGTCGGGGCGGAGGCCGACGGTGAGGCGCTCGCTCTCGGCGTTCGCGTCCTGGGCGGGGGCACTGTCCAGCCGTTGCCCGCCGGGGCCGGTCACCCGGACCGAGCTGAGCCCCAGCACGACCTCCTCGGAGAACACCAGCACCACCTGCTGCGGCTCGGCCGCCAGGACAGCGCCGTCGGCGGGGGAGGAGGAGAGCAGGTCGGCGTGGGCCGAGGCGGGCAGCGCCAGGGCCAGCAGCACGCCGAAGGTCAGCAGCCCGAGGGTGAGCAGGCGTCGCACCGGCCCGGAGAGCCGCGACGTGCTGCGCGGGAGGTCGGCGGTCAGTCTGCCCGGCATGCGCCCGCCGCCTTCCGCTGCTGGACCAGCGCGTCCGGGCCCAGCCGGTACTCGGCCAGCGACTCGTCGTCGGGGACGAAGCGCCACCGGCCCGACTCGTGGACGAGCGTGCTGCTGCCGGTGGTGCCGGCCCGGTTCCACGCGATCAGTACGGTGTTCTGGTCCACCGTGGTGCTGTGACGGATCACGTAGGGGACGCCCAACGCCGTGGGGCACTCGGTGTTGAGGCGCACGAAGTCGGCCTGGGAGATCGCTTGTTGGGCGCTCTCGCTCCACAGGCTCCAGGCCTGGGCCCAGCCGCTGCCGGCGAGCAGGCCGAACTCCTGGGAGGCGACCCCTTCGGCCTGGAGCGACTGGGGCTGAGGCGGCTGGGGTGGTGCGCTGGGAGCGCTGTGCTGTGAGGTGCTCGCGCACCCGGCCGCGACCGCGGCCAGTGCCACGGCCGTGAACCCGACGACGGCGCGCCGGTTCGCTGGGCGGTGCGACAAGGTCCGCTCCATTCTTGGGCAAAGCGGCTGACCGAGGACTGAGGGGGCTGCGGAGGCTACGGAGATGAAGCGGGGGCCGGACCGCCGGGGACGCCGCCCCGCGGCGCGCGCAGACGTGCCGCACGCCGCGGGTGTGCGGTCGACCCGGCCCCCGCGCCGTCAGTTGGTCAGCCGGTTGGTGCCGTAGTGCTTGATCAGGGAGTCGTTGGCCGCGAGGTCGAGATCGGCCGTGAACTTCAGGGAGTCGCGGATCTGGTCGAGCGTGATCGCCGAGTTCGGGAGGACACCCAGCGAGTAGGTGAAGGACTGCCCCGGCCCGACCTGACGCTCGTTCAGCGGTACGTCGTGGAAGTCGATCCGGGCGATGTAGAAGGAGACGCCGTTGCCGCGCGGCACCTCCAGGTAGTCCTGCTGGGGGTGGCCGTACTGCTGGGTGGCGGTGTAGCCGTGGTTGTCCGAGCCGGAGGGCGCCTGGAAGACCAGGACCGCGCAGTCCGTCGAGAGCGTCTGCGAGGAGGTGTTGGTGAACACGAACTGGTAGTTGCCGTACCACTGGTTGCCACTGAAGGTGACGTACTGCGACAGTGCCACGTTGCTGGTGAAGCGCGTGGTCGCCGGCTCGCTCAGGACGGGGTTGGCGCCGCTGATCGGGTGGTTGACGCCGTTGGCGCAGCGCTCCAGCGGCTTGTTGTACTCCGAGGGCTGGCCGGCGGGTACCGCCTGGGTGAAGGCGGTGGGGCCGGAGCTGACCGCCGAGGTGGTGTTGGCGTCCGCCTGGGCCGAGGTGCCGTTGGCGAGGGCCGCAATCCCGGCGAGCAGCAGCACGGTGGCGAGGCTTGCTCCGAAGCCGCGCTTGGTGGACTTCGCGTCCATGGTGGAGATCCCTTCGATCGCGAACGAGCCACGGGGGTGAATCCCGCGTGGCCGGTGGGGGTGCCGCGAGGGCAAGTGGTGCCCGCAGCCGTGAAGCGCTGGCAGGTGCGCCACCTCGGGACAGGTTGGGGTGTCCGCGCGGGCGACGTCCTCCGGGCGCTTCGTTGAAGGCTGTCCTACTTGGCATTCGTACGTTGACAGTCACTCAGATCCGCGTCAAGGGTCTAGTCCAATATGTCCAGACCAATAGGTCTAGACCCTTAACAGTTCCCAAAGGCAGCCTCAAAAGGCGTAGTTGATGTTTCGATCTCGTACGCGTCCGAGCGGGCGTGCCCGGGTCGGTTCAGTGCCGGGGGGCTTGGATGCCGGCCAGGATGAGGTCGATGCCGGCCAGGAACTGCTCACGGTCGTCGTGTTCGGGCAGCTGCGCCGCCACCCGGTGCACGAAGGGGTACCGCGCGGGATCGAGCTGCGCCCACTGGGCGGCGGCCGCGCCGAGGACGGCCGTTCGATCGGTGCCGGGCGCGTGCAGGCGGGCGTTCGCGGCGTTCTGCCCGGCGACGCCGAGGGTGTAGCTCACGAGCGCAAGGGTGGCGTCGAACTGTGCCCGTTCGGGGACGCCGAGCGCCTGGAGCCGGCCGCCCATGCCCTCGAAGATCTGCGGCATCGCGACCAGCCACGGCGCGCGGGAGAGCTGGGCGCCCACCCACGGGTGTGCGTCGATCGCGTCGAAGACTCCCAGGGCGACGGCCCGGATCGCCTCCCGCGGGTGCGCGTCCCCGGCCGTCTCCGTCACGACGCGGGCGATGACGTCGTTGGTGGCCGCGGTGAGCAGGTCGTCCTTGTTGGCGACGTGCCAGTAGATCGCCCCGCTCCCGGTGGCCAGGCGGGCCGCGAGCGCGCGGAAGGTCAGCGCGCCCTCGCCGCCGGCGTCGAGGATCTCGATCGCGGTCTCGACGATGCGCTCCTTCGAGAGCGCGTCCGTGCGCCGGTCCGCGCGTTCAGCCCTGCTCGCCATGGTGCCAAGTTTGACACATCTGGAACAGCGTTCCAACATGGAGGAATGGAACAGAGTTCCATTCATGTTCGGGAAGGAACCACCATGACGACATCCGTCACGATCGTCGGCGCGGGCCTGGGCGGTCTCACCCTCGCGCGCGTCCTGCACGTCCACGGCATCCCCGCCACGGTCTACGAGGCCGACCCCTCGCCCGAGTCCCGCACGCAGGGCGGCCAGCTCGACATCCACGAGGACGACGGACAGCGGGCGCTCGCGGACGCCGGCCTCACCGACGAGTTCCACGCGATCATCCACGAGGGCGCCGACGCGACACGTGTGCTGGACCAGCACGGCGCACTGCTCCTCGGCATCCCCGGCGGCGACTCGATGGCCCGTCCCGAAGTGCTGCGCGGAGATCTGCGCCGGATCCTGCTCGACTCCCTGCCCGACGGGGTGGTCCGGTGGGGTTGCAAGGTCACCGGTGTCCGGTCCCTCGGCGACGGGCGGCACGAACTCTCCCTCTCCGACGGCACGACCACGGTCACCGGCCTCCTCGTCGGTGCTGACGGCGCCTGGTCGAGGATCAGGCCGCTGCTCTCGGACGCCACGCCCTCGTACGCCGGCACCACGTTCGTCGAGACCTACCTGTACGACGTCGACGACCGGCACCCCGCGACGGCCGCAGCGGTCGGGCAGGGCGCGATGTACGCACTCACCCCGGGGAAGGGCATCGTCGCCCACCGGGAGGCGGGAGGCATCCTGCACACCTACGTCGAGCTGAACCGCTCGGCGGAGTGGATCGCCGGCATCGACTTCACCGACGCTGCCGCCGCGAGCACCCGGATCGCAGCCGAGTTCGAAGGGTGGGCCCCGGAGCTCACCGCACTGATCACCGACGGTGAGACCGCCCCGGTCGCCCGCATGATCCACACCCTCCCGGACGGGCACCGGTGGGAGCGCGTGCCCGGGGTCACGCTCCTCGGTGACGCCGCGCACCTGATGCCGCCGTCCGGCGACGGCGCGAACCTGGCGATGTTCGACGGCGCCGAACTGGGCAAGGCGATTGCGGCCCACCCCGACGACACCGAAGCGGCGCTCGCCGCCTACGAGAAGGCGCTGTTCCCGCGCAGCGAGGCCTTCTACGCGGACGCGCACGAGATCCTGGACCTCTGCCTCGGCGACCGCGCACCGTTCGGACTGATCGACGTCTTCACGGGTGGTCCCGAAACCCGGCCCTGAGCCGCCGGGCGACGGCAGACGTCCCGGCGGGCCGGCGGAGCGTGTGGACCCCGGCCCGGGCGGCGTACGCCCGGGGGCCTCAGGAGGCGCCGGCGTCGGCCCGGTCCACCAGCAGGACGAGCTTGCCACGCGCGTGGCCTGCCTCACCCACGCGGTGCGCCGTGGCGATGTCGGTGAGCGGGAAGGTCCGTACGGTGGGGGGTGTGAATCGCCCGGCTTCGATCAGCGGGCCGATCTCGTCGAGCACGTACAGCGCGCGGCCGGTGTCGCCCCGGCTGAACCTGACGCCGTGCTCCAGCGCGCCGGTGTGGTCGGCGATCGTCACGACGTTCGCGGCGGCGCCCGTGAGTCCGATCAGTTCGGGCAGTACGCCGCTGCCGGCGACGTCGAGGGCCAGGTCGACACCGCCGGGGGAGAGCGCGCGGACCCGTTCGGCCATGCTCTCGCCGTAGCTGACAGGTTCGGCCCCGAGGGAGCGCAGGTAGTCGTGGTTGGCCGGTCCGGCCGTGCCGATCACCCGTGCCCCGCGCGCCACCGCGAGCTGGACGGCGGCGCTGCCGATGCTGCCGGAGGCACCGTTGACCACGAGCGTGCAGCCTGCTCCCGCGCCGAGCTGGTCGAGAGCGCGGGCGGCCGTCTCCAGTGCGGAGGGCAGTGCTGCGGCCGTGGCGAAGTCGAGCGAGGGCGGAATGCGCACGTAGTGGTCCAGCACCGCGGACTCGGCCTGGGCCGCGCCCCCGCCGGAGAGGCCGAAGACGCGGTCGCCGACGGCCACACCGGAAACCCCTTCGCCGAGTTCGTCGACGACACCCGCCGCCTCGTGGCCCAGGGTCTGCGGCAGCTCCTGGTCCATCAGGCCCTGGCGCTTCTTCCAGTCGCTGGCGTTGACGCCGGCCGCGCGCACCGCGATCCGGACCTGGCCCGGTCCGGGGTGCGGTTCGGGGAGATCGGCGATCTCCAGGACATCGGGGCTTCCGAACCCGCTGAACCGGGCTGCCTTCATCGTTCGCTCCGATCTCGTCCCCGGGGCTCGGGTGCCGCGCACTCGGCATCACCGGGTGATCCGCATCTCGCTGCCACCATAGATCGCCGTCACCGGACCGCGGTCCCGGAGCAATGTCACCGGAGCACTGTCCCGGACCGCAGGACAGGCGGAGCCATCCGCGCGGGGGTGTCCGCCCGGTCCGTCACCGCACCGAGGCCAGGAACCCCGAGGCCGTCGCGACGTTCAGGGACAGGTCGGCCACGCTGTCCAGCACCAACCGTTCGTTGGCCCACGGGGCGAACTCCGCCCGCCGCCGCTCCACCACCTCCCACGTCGGCTCGGCGAAGCCCTCGATCCCGCGCGACCGGCCCTCGAGCCGACGCCGGTGCACCACCGGATCCGAGCACACCACCTCGATGAACACCACCGGCACGCCATGACGATCCGCCAGGGCCCGCCACTGCCCCCGCGCCGCCTCCACAGCGTTCACCGCATCCACGATCACTGCCTGGCCCAGGGCCAGCACACCGCCGGCCACGGCCTCGGCCACGAGATAGGCCGCGAGGCCCGTGGGCCCGCCGCGCGCCACTCCCGCGCGCCACATCGCCGCTTCGATCGGATCCACCGACACGACCGGAGCGGCCAGCTTCCGCCCCAGTGCCTCGGCGACCGAACTTTTCCCCGCACCGGGCAGTCCCGCCATCGCGATCAACATGACGACACCCTCGCACGCCGAGCGACCGCCGCCCGACTGCCCCAGGGCGGAACGGGCGCTTCAGCCCGCTCATCCAGCCGCACCGGGGTGTGCCGCGAACGATCGGGGGAAGGCGGACGGCACATCCAGTCACCTGTGGAGGGCCCCGAACATGATGCTCCTGCTCCTGGCTCTGCTGTTCCTCGCGGCCGTCGAGATCGTCTGGCTCGGCGCGCACGGACGTCACCGCGGCTCCCGTCAGCTGGTCCGGGCCGCCGCCGGCCAGGACGCGGTGGCCCGGCACCGCCGCTGACCGCCGTGGACAGCACGCAGGCAGGCGACCGCGGGCCCTGCCTGTCGTGAACGTCGGCGACGGGGACGGGGGCGGGGGCGGGGGCGGCGACGGGGACGGCCGGCCGGCCGACGCGGTGACGGTGGCTCAGTGACCGCCCTTGGGCTCGGTGCAGCCGCCCTCCAGGTAGTACCCGTGCGCCTCGACCGAGAGGACCCCGCCACCGGCCCGGCCCTCGATGCACGGGCCGGCGCCGGGCACCTCCAGCGTGAAACCGGCCGGGCCGCCGGACGCGGTCACCCTGATCGACTCCTTCGGGTAGCCGAGGGACACCAGGACGCTCTGAACGCCCGTCGCGTCCTCGGCCTTCCGGGCGCTCAGGGCGGCACGGATCCGGGCGGCGTGCGCGTCACCGCGGCACCGGGCGGGGGCGGTCAGCTGCGCGGTCTGCTTGTAGGCGTGGTTCTCGGCGTACTTGGCGGCGTCCGGGTCCAGCGAGACGGAGACGGAGGCGGCGGGGGACGGGCTCGGCGGCTCGGTAGCGGTCGCGCAGCCCTTCGCGACCTCCGGGTAGTGCTGGTCGTGCTCCGCGAGGACCTGCTGCGCCTTCTCCCCGGCGGCCTGCTTCGCCTGCTCGGCCTGTGCGGACCGGCTCGCCCCCGCGTCGGGGCCGGAGCCGGCCGTGTGCACGCTGCCGCAGCCGGTCGCGGTCAGCAGGAGGGCTGCGGCGGCCGCGAGAAGAACGCGTTTCACGGGTGGACTCCAGCACGGTCGATGAGTGATCGTCAGCATCCTGCCCCGCCGGGGAGCGTCCTGTCCTGAGTACCCGTACTCAGGTGTGGCCGCTGGTTCGGCACCGCGGGCACCGCGCGGGCTGCTCGCCGCCGTACTGGGCGTCGGGTCGGACAGTCGTGGGCCGCGTACCTCGGCAGGGACAGGCTCCGTCCGACCTCGCTGTTCGACCTGTTGACCGTTGGAGTTCGTCTTGGGGTTCGCGGTGGCGCTTGTCAGACCGCACACGGTTGGAGAAAGGAAGGAGGGCCGGCGTCGGGGTAAGGGAAAGAGGATTTCGCGGGACGAGGTTCTGGATGAGTTCTGCGAGGACGGTGAGATCTGGGCCGCTGTGCGGAGGTTGGGGCCGGACCGGTTCCCGACCCTGTTCAGGCTCGATTCGCATTCGTCCCACACTTTCGACTCGTACTGGATAGAACTCATGCTGGCGGAGATCGACAGAATCGAGGGTTCCGGGCTGACGGCAGCCGAGTCCGAGATCTTCGTGAAGCTCCGGAACATGGGGAAGTCGTGCCTTCTCGAAGGTTCCCTGGTCATGCGATTCACGGGGGACTGAGTCACGGCGGCCCTGCGAGCCGGTCAGCGCTCGTGCTCGGCAGGTGAGCGGGGAGGACAGTGAGCCGTTCGGTGCGGAGCGCCACCTCGTCGGACTCCGGGCCGGAGGGCATTGTCAGTGCCGCCTCGTAGGGTGGGAACAACGTTGGAGGGGGCGCCGGAATGGCGTCGGAACGGCGTTGAAAAGGGGTAGGGACATGTCTGCGAGCAGGATCAAGCACAAGGTCAACCACGTCTCGCTCGTGGTCGACAATTCCGGCTCGATGCGTAAGCACGAGGCGCAGCTTGTTCGCGTGGTGGACGAGTTCGTGAAGGGCCTTCAGGAGGAGTCCGACCGGCTCGGTCACGAGACCCGGATCAGTCTCTACGCTTTCGACCATGAGGTGAAGAACCTGGTCTGGGACATGGACGTCAAGCACCTGCCGTCCCTGCGCGGCCTCTACAAGGTCGACAACGGGGCGACGGCGCTGATCGAGGCCGCCGTGAAGTCCGTCGACGACCTGAAGAACATCTGGGAGGGGTACGGCGAGCACTCCTTCCTCCAGGTCGTCGTCACCGACGGCGAGGAGAACGCCTCGGGGTGTTCGGAGACCGGCCAGATGCACATCCGGATGGGCGGCCGCCAGGGCAGCGCGGTCCTGAAGACGTGGCTCGGCCGCATTCAGAGCGCCATGGACGACCTCCCCGAGCACTGGACCTCGGCGATTCTGGTCCCGAACTCCCTGGCCAAGCGCACCGCTCAGGAGTACGGCTTCCCGGCGGGCAACATCGCGATCTGGGACGCGGACTCCAGTCAGGGCGTCGAGGAGGCCATCGGCACGGTCAAGACGGCTGCCACGAGCTTCCTGCGGGGGCGCGAACAGGGCGTGCGCGGTACCAGGAACCTGTTCGCGATGGGCCAGGACCTGAGCACCGCCGAGGTGAAGGCCAGTCTGGACGCCCTGGACACCGGCAAGTACATCCTGATCCCGGTCGACCAGCAGACGCCGATCCGGGAATTCGTCACCGGCGCCGGGCACTCCTACAAGACCGGCTGCGCCTTCTACGAGCTGTCCAAGCGCGAGAAGGTCCAGGGCGGCAAGCAGCTGGCCGTGGCGGAGAAGGACCCGGCCACCGGCCGGATGACCGGCAGGGTGTTCTCCGGTCCGGCAGCCCGCCGGCTCCTCGGCCTGCCGGAGTCGGAGGTCTCGGTGAAGCCGGGCGACAACCCGGCGTACACCGTGTTCGTCCAGTCGACCTCCGTGAACCGGAAGTTGGTGACGGGTACCAAGTTGCTGGTCCTTCTGTAGCCGGGAGCGGCGTTGCACCCGCCGGGCGGCGGTCCGCAGGGGCCCGCCCGTCCGGAGGGGGCGGGCGGGCGGCCTGACGATTAATCCGTGCGACGGCTGCCCGACGAGGAGCAGGATCACTCCATGGCGGATATGCGAGGGTTCCGGGATGCGGTCACCGGCTGGGTGGCGGGCGGCCCGGGTGAGCTGGCCGGTGAGCTGGCGGTGCGGTTGTGCGTGCGCACCGCGGTGCTGTTGGAGGGGCCGAGCGACGTCGCGGCCGTCGAGGCGCTGGCCGCGCGCCACGGCCGGGACCTGGCTGCGGAGGGGGTGTGCATCGTGTCCATGGGCGGCGCGATGAACGTCGGCCGCTACGCCGGCCTCCTCGGGCCGCCGGGGTTGGGCCTGCGCCTGGCCGGACTGTGCGACGAGGGCGAGCAGAGCTTCTTCGACCGCGCCCTTGAGCGGGCCCGCGCGCCGCGCCACGGGTTCTTCGTGTGTGTGTCGGATCTGGAGGACGAACTCATCCGCGCACTGGGCGTGGCACAGGTCGAGGAGGTCGTCGAGGCCGAGGGCGATCTCCCGGCCTGGCGGACCTTCGTGCGCCAGCCGGCCCACCGGGGCCGGCAGCCGGAGGGGCAGATGCGGCGTTTCCTCGGTACCAAGAAGGGCCGCAAGATCCGCTACGGCCGTCTCCTGACCGAGGCCCTGGACCCCGGGCGGGTACCGGATCCGCTCCGCAACCTGCTCGCGGCCCTGTGACCGAAGGGCCGGCCGAGGTCGGCGGCGGTGGCTGCGACCGGCACGGTTGGCGGCCGGGATCGACGCCGCGACGGGTCATCGGGCCGGCCTGCGGTGCTGGTTCACCTGGGCACCGCTGAAGCGGCGCCCGTCCGGTGGAAGTGGGCGTCGATCAGGGCCATTGTGGCTTCCGGCTGTTCGATCTGCGGGAGGTGGCCTGCCCGGGCGACGATTTCGAGTGTGCCGTCGGCGAAGGCGTCGGCGTACGCCGCACCGTATGCCGGGGTGACGATGCGGTCGCTCTCGCCCCAGACCAGGAGGGCCGGCACCTGCACGCGCCCGAGTCGTCGAAGCAGCTTGGGGTCGTGCATGTAGGGGGCGCCCGCGAGGGTGCGCATGGTGGCCATGTTGCCCTGCCGCCGGGTGAGTTCGTCGGCCGGAAGATCGGCGGGGTCGACGTGGTACCGGTCCGGGTCGTGCCACGAGTGCTCGGCCGCCCGGCGTGCGTCGAGGGCGAAGAAGTCGGTGATCGGCTCCGTTTCGACGTGCACGCCGACAGCGTCGATCAGGACGAGTCCGGTGATGGTTCCGGCGGTGTCGCGCACCGCCATCTCGGCGGCGATCCAACCGCCGAGCGAGGAGCCGATCACCAGGACGTCGCGCAGGCGGCGGTCCTGGAGGTGGTGGAGGTAGGCGAGGGCGAGGTCGTCGATGCCGGTGAGCCATTCGGGGCGCTGGGTGCCGTTCCAGCCGGGGTGCACGGGTGTGATGGCGTGTGCGGTGCGGGCGATGTGCTGGGAGAGGCCGGCGACGGTGGCCGGGCCCCCGCCGCCGTGCAGGATCAGGACCGGCCGGCCGGCGCCGGCCTCGGACCGGGTGATGGACAGCTCGGGGTGCGTGGATGCCGCGTGATGATCGGTGGTCATGCCCCGAGAGTAACTAAATATCTTTATATAAGCTAGCTTGGTTGTGTCGTAGACTGGTCCGATGAACGGTGAGCTGCAAGAACTCGGCAGAGCAGTGAAGCAGGCCCAGTACCGGCAGCACCGGGCCCTCGACAGTGCCCTCTCGGCCGCCGGCACCACGCTGGCCCAGTGGGACGCCCTGCGTGCGATCAGCCGGACACCCGGCGCCTCGGCGCGCGAGCTGGCCGCAGCGACCTTCCAGACCGAGCAGGCCTTCGGCACGCTCGTCGGCCGACTGCTGGCCCAGGGCGTGGTCGAACGCCGGCCGGGACACGGCCGGCGCATCGCGCACCACCTGACCCCGGCCGGCGAGCAGGTCCTCGCGGCCGGCCACCGGATCGCCGACGAGGTGCTCGCCGCCTGCTTCGCCGCATTGGCCGCCCCGGACCGCGCCACCCTGCTCGGCCTGCTCCAGCGCCTCAACGCGGACGAGACCGCGTAGCCCGGGCCCGGACGCCCTCCTGCCGGGAGGGGCTCCCGCGCGCGGGGAGGTCAGGCTTCGCCGTCGAGCACGGCGGCGCTCACGGAGGACGCCCGTCCAGGGGCTTCCGACAGCCCTGGAACGTAGCTCCCGTCGCCCGGCATCCGCAGGCCGCAGGACGACGGGCACCGGCCCCGAGCGGGCCGTGGAACCGGTGCGGGCGGCGTACGGTTGGCACCCACCGGCCCGGGAAACCCGCCCGCCGGGCCCCGCCGGCGAGGGAGCCACCATGCGGTACCGCTTCGACCCCGAGCTCGCCGCCGCCCTGGCCATGTCCGTGGAGGTCGACCTCACCGACCTCGGCGCCGCCCGCGCGGCCCAGGCCGCCGAGCTGGCCGGCACCGTGGAGCGGGCCGACCACACCGGCGTCACCGTCGAGGACCTGCTCGTGCCGGGCCCGCCCGGCGCCCCCGACGTCGCGCTGCGCACCTACCGTCCGCAGGGGGTGAGCGGCCCGCTGCCCGTCCTGTGCAGCCTGCACGGCGGCGGGTTCGTCATCGGGGACCTCGATGTCGACCACGGGGACAACCTGCGGTTCTGTCGTGAGCTGGGAGTCCTCGTGGTGGCCGTCGACTACCGCCTGGCACCCGAACACCCCTACCCGGCGGCCCTGGAGGACTGCTACGCCGCACTGGAGTGGGTGGCCGGCCGCGCCGCCGCCGACGGTCTGCGGTCCGACCGGATCGCCCTGTGGGGCGACAGTGCCGGGGCCGGCCTCGCGGCCGGGCTCACCCTGCTCGCCCGCGACCGGGGCGGCCCGGCGATCTGCTTCCAGCACCTGCACAGCCCCGCCGTCGACGACCGGCAGTCCACCCCCAGCGCCCTGCGCTGCACCGACACACCCGTCTGGAACCGGGAGAACGCCCGGATCGGCTGGGACGCCTACCTCGGCCCCGGCGTGCCCGGCGGAACGGACGTCCCGCCGTACGCCGCACCGGCCCGCGCCGCCGACCTGACCGGGCTGCCGCCCGCCTACGTCGCCGTGATGGAGCACGACCCGCTGCACGACGAGGGCGTCGACTACGCCCGCGCCCTGCTGGCCGCCGGAGTGCCCACCGAACTGCACGTCTTCCCCGGCACCTTCCACGGCGCCGCGATGGTCGGCCACGCGGCCGTCGTGCGGCGGATGACGGCCGAGGCCCTCGCGGTGCTGGGCGACGCCCTCACCCGCTGAGGGCCGCCCGGTGCGGGTGCGGGCGAGGGCGCGGGGGCGCCTCAGTCCTCCACGTCGGCGCTCAGCCGCAGCGCGTACAGGGCCAGTTGGGCACGGAAGCGGCCCTGCGGCTCGTGCAGCCGCCAGCTCAGCGCGTCCTCCACGTGGGCCAGCCGGGCCGCCACCGAGCTGTGGTGCAGGTGCAGCCCGGCCGCTGCCTGCCGCAGGGAGCCGGTGCGGCAGAACGCCGCCAGCGCCGCGAGGCCCAGCGCACCGCCCTCCCGTCCGGCGAGGTCCGCCAGCGCGCGTACGTCGGGCTCGGCGCGCAGGTCCTCCACGGGGATCCGCGACAGCAACGCGACCGGCCCCAGCTCGTCGTGGTCCACCAGTGCCTCGTCCGTCCCGCCGGCGCCGGCGAAGCGCAACGCCGAGCGGGCCTGCGCCCAGGAGACCCCGGCGGCCATCGGCTCGGCGGCGCCCCCGACCCCCACCCGCACCGCCCGGGCGGACTCCCGCAGCGCGGCGCGCTCGCCCAGCACCGTCCGCAGCTCCCCGGCCGGTGACAGGCCGCCGTCCCGGGGCTGGACCAGGACGACACCCAGCCGCCCCACCCTGGCGACCCGTACCGCCCCCGCCAACGCACCCCGGCCGAGCAGCGCCACGGCCTCCACCCCGGCATCGGCCGGTCCCGACCGCTCGCCCGCCTCCAGTGTGACGGTGACCGCGACGACCCGCAGCGCCCGGTCCGGCGAGAGGCCGAGCAGCCGCAGGGCGCGGGCGCGGTCCTCGACCGCCTCACGTTCGGAGAGCACCAGTTCCACCAGGGCCGGATCGGCCACGTGCGGGGGCTCGGCGCTGCGCGGCGGACCGCCCAGCAACCGGGCGGCGATCGCCATCCACTCCAGGACCAGGTCGTCGAACGGGCCCGGCCCGCCCGGCCGTTCCAGCCAGACCCGCCCCGCGTCGCCGGGCACGGCCTCTCCCGACACCCGCTCGGGTGCCCCGGCCAGCGCCGCGCCGTCGGGCCCGTGGCGGACGATGCGCCCATCCGGCAGTTCCACCCCGGCCGGGCACTCGGCCAGGCCGGCGGTGGAGCGCGCCAGCATGCCCGGGTCCAGGGCCCCGCCGCGCAGCAGCGCCTCGAAATGGGCGATCACCCGGACGGCACTGGCGGCGTCCGGATCGAGCGCCGACAGGCGCAGCAGCAAGCCCTTCACAGGCGGAGTATAGGGACGCGCCGGGCCCGGGGACCCCGTCCGTGTCCGGATTCCGTGCCGCCGGGAGCCCGACGCGCGCCGGTCGGACGGCGGACGCCGTTGTCCCGACGCCTGTCGGATGCCTCGCGCCGCTGCGCCGTGTCACGGTGTCTGCACGGTGCCGCAGACGCCGTCCGGACCGCCCGGAGCGGCTCGCCCGCTCCTCACGACTCACCATCCTGGGACCCTTCTTGTCCACTGACCCGCGCACTCCCACGCTCGTCGCAGCGCAGCCGCTCGCCGCCGGGCCGTCCCTCGGCCTGGGCCCCGCGACGGCGGCGGCTCCCGCCGGGGCCGCCCGGACCACCGCCGCGATCGTCGACTCCACCGGGCACGGCGGTCACTCGGCGGCCCTCACCTTCGACGACGGTCCGAACCCGGTGGACACCCCCCGGCTGCTGGAGGTCCTGCGCGAGCACCGCGTCCGGGCCGTGTTCTGCCTCTGGGGCGACCACGTCCAGGAGTACCCGGAGCTGGTCCGCGCGATCGTGGCCGACGGCCACCTCCTGGGCAACCACTCCATGCACCACGACGACATGGGTGCCTGGGCCCCGGAGCGGATCCGCGCGGATCTGGAGCGGACCAGCGCCCTTTTGCGACGGGTCGCCCCCGGCGCACCGATCCGCTATTTCCGCGCCCCGTACGGGAGTTGGGGTGCCACTGCGGCGGTTGCGGCGCAGCTCGGGATGCAGCCGCTGGGCTGGCGGCTGGCGATCGCGGACTGGGAGCCGCCCGGCACCGACGAGCTCGTCCGGCGTGTGGAGGCGGGCATCACGCCCGGTGCCGTGGTGCTGCTGCACGACGGCGGCGGCGACCGCAGCCAGACGGTCGAGGCCGTCGACCGGATCATCCCCCGGCTCCGGGCCCGGGGCTGGCGCTTCGACACACCGGCCCGCCGCGGCTGACCCCGCCCGAAGCCGGGTGCAGCGCCCACCCGGCCCGGCCCCCCATGCCGGGGCCGGCGGCCCCACCCGCCGGCCCCACCCTCCCGTCCAGCAGCCGGCCCACCCGGCCGCCCCACCCGGCGGCCCCGGCTCCACCGAGAATCGAGAGAGGACAGGGACATGTACGAACGCCGTACCCCCGCCACACCCCCCACGAGGCGCCGAAAGCCGCTCCGGACGCTGCTCACGGTGCTCTTCGCCGGCGTCGCCCCGCTGATCGCGGCGCTCTTCGCCCTCGCCGTCCCGGCCACCGCCGCCCAGCTCACCGAGGTGACCGGCTTCGGCTCCAACCCGAGCAACCTGCGGATGTACGAGTACGTGCCCGCGAGCGCCCCCGCCTCGGGCGCGCCCGTCCTGGTGGCGGTGCACTACTGCACGGGTACCGGGCCGGCGTTCTTCTCCGGGACGGAGTTCGCCTCGCTGGCCGACCGCTACGGCTTCATCGTCGTGTACCCGTCGGCGACCCGAAGCGGCGGCTGTTTCGACGTCTCCTCGCCGCAGGCCCTCACGCACGACGGCGGCAGCGACCCGGTGGGGATCGTCTCGATGGTGCGCAGCGCCGTCCAGCGCCACTCCGCCGACGCCGGCCGGGTCTACGTGACCGGTGCGTCGTCCGGGGCGATGATGACCAACGTCCTGCTCGGCGACTACCCGGACGTCTTCAAGGCCGGCGCCGCCTTCATGGGCGTGCCGTTCGGCTGCTTCGCCACCACGGACGGCTCCAGCTGGAACGGTCCCTGCGCGGACGGCACCGTCAGCAGGACCCCGGCGCAGTGGGGTGACCTGGTCCGGGGCGCCTATCCGGGCTACACCGGCGCCCGGCCCCGGATGCAGGTCTGGCACGGCACCGAGGACACCACCCTGCGCTACCCGAACTTCGGCGAAGAGATCAAGCAGTGGACCAACGTCCTCGGCCTGAGCCAGACGCCCGTGCTCACCGACCACCCGCAGTCCGCCTGGACCCGGACCCGCTACGGCGCCAACACCGTCCAGGCGCCGTTCGAGGCCGTCAGCGTGCAGGGCGCCGGGCACACCCTGCCCGCCACCGGCATGGCGGCCGCGGCGATCGCCTTCCTCGGCCTGGACTCGGCCGGCCAGCCGAGCCCGTCGCCGACCAGCACTCCGCCCACCACGCCCCCGCCGACCAGCACCCCGCCCACCACGCCGCCGGTCACCACGCCCCCGGGCGGCGCCGCGTGCAGCGTCTCCTACACCACGAGCGCCTGGAACACCGGTCTCACGGCGGCCGTGACCGTGAAGAACACCGGTGCCACCCCGGTCAACGGCTGGACGCTGGCCTTCACCCTGCCCGCCGGGCAGACCATCACCTCCGGCTGGAACGCGACCTTCTCGCCCGCTTCCGGCGCCGTGAGCGCCCGGAACCTCGCCTACAACGCGGCCCTGGCACCCGGAGCCTCCACCGGCATCGGCTTCCAGGCCACCCACACCGGCAACACCGGCAAGCCGACCGCGTTCAGCCTCAACGGCTCGCCCTGCACCATCGCCTGACGCCCACCCCACGGACCGTCACGCTGCGGCGGGAGGCGACTCCCGCCGCAGTGCCGTGCGGCCCCGTGCGGCAGCCCCCGCGCGGGCCGTCCGGGTCTCCCGGGTCGGCTCAGGTGGCGGTGTGGGGGATGCGCTGCTCGGACCAGATGATCTTGCCGCTGCTGGTGTAGCGGGTGCCCCAGCGTTCACCGAGCTGGGCGACGAGGAACAGACCGCGGCCGCCCTCGTCGGTGGCGGCGGCGTGGCGCAGGTGCGGGGTGGTGCTGCTGCCGTCCGACACCTCGCAGATCAGCGAGCGGTCGCGGACCAGCCGGATGCCGATCGGGCCGGTGGCATAGCGGATGGCGTTGGTGATCAGTTCGCTGAGGATGAGTTCGGTCGCGAAGGCGAGCTGGTCCAGATTCCACAGGCTCAGCTGCCGGACGGCTCTGGCGCGGGCCTCGGCGACCGCCTCGGGCTGGGCGGGCACCTGCCAGGCGGCGATGTCCTGGGGCGCCAGCACGCGGGTGCGCGCGACGAGGAGCGCGACGTCGTCGGCCGGTTGTCCGGGCAGCAGCGCGTCGAGGACGGCCTGACAGGTTTCCTGCGGTGTGCCGTGGGTGTCCGCGAGGGCGCCGCGCAGGAGCGAGAGGCCGACGTCGATGTCTCGGGTGCGGGTCTCCACGAGCCCGTCGGTGTAGAGCACCAGCCGGCTGCCCTGGGGCAGGCTCAGTTCCGTGCTCTGGTGCGGCAGGCCGCGCAGCCCCAGGGGCGGTCCGACCGGCGTCTCCGGGATGTGCACGGTGCCGTCGGGATGGACGAGCACGGCGGGGAGGTGGCCCGCGCGGGCGAGGACGCACGTGCGGTCGGTGGGGTCGTAGACCGCGTACAGGCAGGTGGCCCCGATGATGGCGGCGCTGCCCGCGGTGGCCTCCTGGTCCTGGTCGATGCGGCTGACGAGGTCGTCGAGGTGGTTGAGGATCTCGTCGGGCGGCAGGTCCAGCGCCGAGAAGTTGTGGACGGCCGTGCGCAGGCGGCCCATGGTGGCCGCGGCGTTGAGGCCGTGGCCGACGACGTCCCCCACGACCAGGGCCACGCGGGCGCCGGGCAGCGGGATGACGTCGAACCAGTCCCCGCCCACGCCCGCGTGCGCCGGCAGGTAGCGGGAGGCGGCCTCGACGGCGCTCTGCTCGGGCAGGGCCTGCGGCAGCAGGCTGTGCTGCAGGGCGACGGCCATGGCCTGGTTGCCGGTGACGGCCGCGAGGATCTGCTCCTGACTGGTGTACTTCGCGCTGAACACGCCGTTGTTGCGCCCCAGACGCAGTACGGCGATCCGGTCGGAGACCGCCCGGATGTCGTCGAGGTTGTGGCTGATCAGAATCACGCCGTGGCCGTTCTCGCGCAGGCGCAGGACGAGTTCGAGAACGTGCGCGGCCTGTTCGACACCGAGAGCCGCGGTGGGCTCGTCCAGGATCACCAGCTTCGGTTGCCCCAGCAGGCAGCGCGCGATCGCCACGGCCTGGCGCTGCCCGCCGGAGAGCGAGGCGATGGGGATCCGAACACTGGGGATCCGGATCGACAGGCTGTCGAGGAGCACACGGGAGCGCTTCTCCATCTCCAGCTCGTCGAGAAGCCCGAACCTGCGCAGTTCGCGGCCGAGAAACAGGTTGGCCACCACATCGAGGTTGTCGCACAGCGACAGGTCCTGGTGGACGGTGGCGATCCCTAACGCCCGGGCGTCGTGCGGCCTGAGGATCCCGACCGTCCGGCCCTGCCAGGTGATGGCACCCTCGTCCGCCGGTGACACCCCTGCCAGCGCCTTGACCAGCGTCGACTTACCGGCGCCGTTGTCGCCCACCAGGCCGACCACCTCGCCTGCGGAAACCTCCAGATCAACGTGCGTCAGAGCTTGCACCGTGCCGAAACGCTTGGAGATTCCCCGCACGGACAGCAACGGACCCTCAGCCATACGACCTCCTCGCGTGCCGCTCACAGTCTGCCGTGCGGGCACGGCCAGGACGCTGCCAACGCGCCGTGCCCGCCACCCGGACGGCACCTGTTCCCCGCCCGCCACTGTTCCGCGGCTGTTCCGCCACCGTCCCGTGGCTGTGAGGCGGCATCCGTCGCAGGTCACGGCACACATCCGCGGACGCTGTCACCGGTCTTCAGGCGGCGGGGCGAAGCCGTCCCCGGCCGGGGACCGCCGACGCCGGCGGCGACTCGCACCGGCCGGCACCGGCCACCCACCGGTTGCTCAGCCCGCGGCTCCGGCCACCGTGTAGAGGCCGCGCCCGGCCCGCTGCGCCTGGCCGCCCTTGGCGAGGCGCTCCAGCCTGGTGCGGATCGCCTTGATGTTCGCGTCGACGGCATCCAGGCCCAGCAGCTCGGTCACCGCGCGGGCGCGCAGCGGGTCCGTCGCCCGGGACAGCACCGACAGGACCTCGTCCACGTCGGTCAGCCGCCGGCGGCCCGCCGCCGGGGCCTTGGCGGGCGCCGGGACGTCGGCATCGACCGCCTGCTCGGGCGCGGCCTTCCGGGGAGTGGGCACCTTCCGCTTCGATGCCTCGGGGGCGGTGTCCGGTGCGGTGGCCTTCGGCGCCGCCTTCCCGGCTGTGGCTTCCGTGGACGGCTCGGGGGTCGCGTCCTGCTCGGGCCCGGGCACGGCGGTCTTCGTCGCGGCCACCTTCGTGGCGGTCGCCTTTCCGGCGGTTGCCTTCCTGGCGGTGGCCCTCGTCGTGGTGGCCTTCGTGGTGGTCGCCTTCTTCGCGGCCGGGCGAGCGGTCGCGGCCCGTCCGGTGGTCCTGCGCGCGGGCTTCGCGGCGGGCTCGGGGGAGGCCGTCTCGGCGTCGGCCGGGCCGTCGGAGAGGCTGTCCGCCGCAGTGCTCTGGACCGGAGCCTCCCCGGCACCGGCCGCAGCCTCCTCGGCCTCGACCGCAGGCTGTGCGGTGTCCCGAGGCTCGTCCTGCCCGTCGAGGGGCGTGCCGGACAGGGCCCGCAGGCCGTCCAGGACACTCGTCATCGAGCTCTCCTGGGCGATGACGGCCGCGAGTTCCTCCTCCAGCCGCCGCCGCTGCTCCCGCACCGCGGGCAGTCGCGCCCCCAGCAGGGCGATCGTCGATTCCACACCGCTGTCCGAACCGAAGGTGCTGCTTCCCACAGGTACTCCCACCGCTTCGTCAATCACCGTTTGTAGCAACGAATCTACGGCCCCTGCGGCGTCGTGCACCTTGTTTCGCGGTAATCCACCACCACGAGCGGTCGGGCAACGCCGCCGATGCGGTATCCGCTCGCCCGTCACGTCCGGCTCTTCCGGATGTCGTACTCGTGATGCAGGATCAGTACATGACGGAGCAGCAGATCGACGAGGAGTCGCCGGCCGATGCGGCCGCCACGTACCTGGCAGGGCTCGGCGAGCGGCTGCGCGGCGACGGCTGCGTGGTGACCACGACCTCCTGGGGCGGCCATCGCGTGCTGATCGGCAGCCGTTCGGACCGCCGGGCACGGTGGCTCGGCACCAAGGTCGAGCTGTTCGTCCTCGCCGCCGCCGTTCCCGAGGTCGACCAGTCCTCGATCGCCGGGTTCACGGGGTGGGCGATGGACTACAGCAAGCACCTGCGCAGCGGTCTGCCCGGCGCCCGCAACGCGGCTTCGGTGCTGCCCGCCCTGGTCAGCGGCAGCGTCCAGCAGTCCGCTGCGGAGTGGGCCGCACTGGACGCCCGGTTCCTCGGCACGACCCTGAACGGCCGGCCGATCACGGTGCAGACGGCGGTTCCCGGTGTCGACCGGGTCAGCATGTACCGGGGCGGGGTGACGGTCGGCGGGCTGTTCACGAGGCACGTCCTGGAGAAGGCGGCGCTGTACTTTCCCTGAGACCGGACTCTCCTTGAGGCCGGCCGCCGGGGCCGGCCGTCATGGCCCCGCCGATAAGCCCTGGTCGGTCGACCGGCGGTTGCGGCATGCTGGCCTCCTACGAGGAGGGGAAGGTTCGTGATCTTCGCGCCGCCATGGCTGGGAGAACTGCTCGCCGAGGTCGAACCGTTGGCTGCTGACGATCACGTGGCGGCACTGCGCGACCCCGACTGGCTACCCGGCACCATCCGGTTGGGCCGCATCGGGCAGTCGTTCGCCGACCGGGCCGACGAGTTGACGCCGGCCCAGCGCCGGCTGGTGCTGCGGGTCCTGGAGCGGGAGCTGGCCGTCGGAAGCGAGGAGACGGTCGCCGCCATCGCCACCGGATTCTTCGAGGCCCTGCTCAACGCCTGGGACCAGGGGTTCGATCTGCGGCCGGCCTGGGAGGAGATGGGCCCCGAATCCCGGGCGCACTGCCGGGCCTGGAACAGGTTCGGTGGCATCAGGGAGCCCGGCTGGATGCGCTGAACCAGCCGGTCCGGTGACGGTCGCCGCCCTGCGCCCGCTGCACGTCCCGGCCGGGCCGGAACGGTGGATCCTGCAACTCGCCCTGCAGCAGGGCGGCAAGCGTCGCCCGCTGGTCCGGACGTACACGGTCCGGAGGTTCGGGCCGCAGGAATCGGCGTTCGCCATCGAGGGCCGCTCGACGAGATCGACGCGTCCGGCCGCTCATCGGCCCCGTCCGGACAGCCGGCGAGTCCTCGATGGCCACCGGCATCCGCCGCCACCCCGTCAGCGGGCACCACGTGCCGAAGCCCGACAGCTCCTTCCGTGGCTACTTCAGCCACCGGCGCGCCGTCCTCCGACCCCCACTCCACCGCGCACGCAACCACGTCTCCTGGGGCTCGGCTGTCGGCAGACGATCGTCCGCGCCCGACCTCGGCGACGTCGCGCGAGTGCGGTCGTGGCGTGGCCCTCCCACGAATGCATGAGGAAACGGAGCGCCGGGGCGGCCGGGCCGTTCAGGCCGGTCGGCAGGGTTCCCGCATTCGTCCGATGCCGTGTCCGGTCCGCAGGCGATTGGCTGTGCTCACCCCGCCGACGGTGACCGGCACCCGGCGGGGGCGGCGCCACCGGCAGGGCAACCCCCGGCAGTGGCGCCGCTCCTGCGGCCTTGCTCGGCCACGACGGCGGCCGGGAACTGATGAGCCGTCAACCTCCAGGCGGGGCAAAGCCGCCCGAGTCCCGGTCATCGGCAGGTCCCGTCAGTCAACCGCCGGCGCTTCCTCCGGCATCCTCAGACAGCATCGAACGATCAAGGAACGACTCATGAACCGCAATCGCAACCAAACCCGCAACCAAACCCGCAACCACACCCGTAACCGTACGAAGTTGCTGCAGGCCACCGTGGGCACCGTGGTGGCCGGGGCGCTCGTGGCCGCTACCGCCGTGCTCGGCGGTACCGCCGCGGCCGCGCCCGCCGCCGGCGAGGGGCCCCGGCCCACGATCGTCCTGGTGCACGGCGGCTTCGAGGACGCCTCCGCGTTCAGCGGCGTCGTCGAGCGGCTCCAGCGCCTCGGCTACCAGGTCGTGGCTCCGGCAAACCCGCTGCGCGGTCTGGCCGAGGACACCGCCTACCTCGCCGACGTCGTCCGTTCCGTCGGCGGGCCGGTGGTCCTGGTGGGGCACTCCTACGGGGGAATGGTCATCAGTCAGGTCGCCGCGCAGGTCCCGGACGTGCGCGCCCTGGTGTACGCGTCCGCCTTCATCCCGGCCAAGGGTGAGAGCGTGGGCGAGCTCAACTCCCTCTACCCCGGCAGTCTGCTCGGCCCCGACACCACCTCCGTGCTTCTCCACGCGACCGGCGGGCCGGAGCTCCTGGTCAAGCCGGCCGGCTTCCGTGCCGTGTTCGCCGGGGACCGCACCGCCCGGGACGCGGCGGTGGCGGCTGCCGGGCAGCGTCCGGTGGCGGCGAACACGCTCAGCGACCGGGCGGAGTACGGTGCCCCGGCGTCCGTCCCCGCCTACGCCGTCATCTCCACCGAGGACAAGGCGATCCCGCCTGCCGTCCAGGAGTTCATGGCCGACCGGGCGCACGCCAGGACCTGGCGGGTCCGCTCGGCGCACGACATCACGGCGACGCACCCGGCGCTGGTGGCCTCGGTGGTCGAGCAGGCGGCGCGGAACCCGCGCTGACCCGCCCCGCCGAACGGGCCGCCCGGTCCACGCCCCGCACGGGACGCGGACCGGGCGGCCCTTCGCCGTTCACGCCGTCGTTGCGCCGTCCGCGCCCGTCGCTCCGGCGTCCGCGCCGGTTGTCGAGGAGTCCACACCCGCCGCCGGACCGTCCATCCCCACCACCTGAAGCGTGAGTTGGACCCGCGAGGTGACACCCAGCTTGCCGAATACCGACCGCAGATGCGTACCCACGGTGCTCGGCGCCACCACGAGGCGGGCGGCTGCTGAGCGGTTGGTGTGGCCCTGGGCCACCAGCCACGCCACCTTGCGTTCGGTGGCGGTCAGCGACTCCCAGCCCGTGGCGGGCCGGGTGGCCGCCCGGCGGCCCCGGCGGCGCACTCCGGCGGTATGCAGCCGGCGCCAGACCCGTGCGGCGGGCGCCACCGCGCCCGCCTCCTCGTACCGGTTCAGGGCGTCCTCCAGCAGTGTCAGCGCGCCCGCGCGGTCCGTCGCCAGGGCGGCCCGGCCCGCCTCCTCCGACGCCCGGGCCCGCAGCAGCGGGCGAGACGACACCGCCAGGGCGCGCTGGGCCGCGTCGAAGTCGGCGGACGCCAGGCCGCGGGCCAGCGCGGCGGCCCCGGACAGGCAGCCGGCGCCCGGGTTACGGTCGGCCAGGACGTCCACCTGCCGCACGGCCTCCTCCAGCGTGGCCCGGTCGCCCGCATGGTGGGCCGAGCAGGCGGCCTCCACCAGGAACTCCTCGCGCCACGGGAGCGGCGTGTCCGCCGCCGCACGTACCAGCCGGGCGGCCGCGTCCGGCCGCCCCTCGGCGTCGGCGAGCAGGGCTGCCAGTACCGGGAGGGCCGCGCGGCCGCCTGCGGCGGCAAGTTCGGCGCGGGCGTCCGACCGCCGGTCCTGGAGCAGGGCGATCCGGCCGAGGACGTGGCGCGCCTCGGGTGCCACCGAAGGGTCGCCGATCTCCCCGGCGAGTCGCAGCGCGCGGGAGGCGGACTCCGCGGCCTGCGCCAACCGGCCTGCCCCGAGCAGCACCTGGGCCCGGCCCGCGGCCAGCCGCGCGGCGGCCCAGGAGTCCAGCCCCGGCACGCCCCCGGCCGTCTCCGTCTCGGCGAGGACTTCGTCCACTTCGCCGAGTACGGCCCGCATCACCAGTGTGCGGACCAGCAGCGGAGCGGCCGGCAGGGCGCCGGCCTCCCGGGAGCGGCCCGCACCGAGCTCCAGCGCCCGGCGGTAGCCGGCCAGTGCCTCGGCATAGCGGCCTGCGGCCTCGGCGCGCTGCGCCCGCACCGCGGCGGCGACGGCGGCGGCGACCGGGTCGGGCGCCGCCGAGTCCGGCCGGGTTTCCCCCGGGGCTTCCCCGAACGGTTCCTGCGGGCCTTCCTGCGGGCCTTCGTTGGCCCAGACCCGGTAGGCGGCCAGCCGTCGGCGCAGTGCGGACGGCGCCGAGGGCACGTCCCGGGCGAGTGCGGCGAGGTCGGCGCGGCGTCCGTCGGCCCACAGCTGGGGGGCCAGCAGCAGCCGCACCCCCGCCTCGGTCTCCGGCGCGGCCTGCGCCAGCAGGGTGGCGGCGAAGTCCTCGGCCGTGCCGAACTGCCGGGCCTGGATCAGTACGTCGACCACGTCCCGGCCGAGCGTGTCGCGCAGTCCCGCATCGTCCCCGGCGAGGTCGTACGCCTGGCGGATCAGGCCCGCGGACGTCACGGCCATGGTGTCGAGCAGTTCGAACGCCGCCCGGCGCAGTACCTCGACGGCTTCGGTGTCGCCGGGCCGCGCGCAGGCCAGCACGTGCGGGGCCGCCGGCGCGGCGGCGCCGCCGTCAGACAGCAGGCGCTCCGCCGCGCTCCGGTGCAGGTGCTGACGTACCGACGGCGGTACGTCCTCGTAGACGGCGCGGCGCAGCAGGTCGTGCCGGAACCGGACCTGTTGCCCGTCGTCGGTGAGCAGCCCGGCGGCCAGGGCCTCCTCCAGGGGCGCCAGCAGGCGTACGGCCGGCTCGGACAGCAGGTGTGCGGCGTCGGCGAGGGCGAAGGACGGGCCGAGGACGGCGCCCGCGCGCAGCAGCGACCGGCACAGCTCCGACGCGGGGGCGAGGCGGCGCCGGACTCCCGCCAGCAGACCGGGCGGCAGCCCGCCCCCGTCCGGGCCGGCGCCGCCGGCCTCCACCAGGCCCGCCACGATCTGGACGGCGAGGAAGGGGACCCCGCGGGCCTCGGAGAGCCGCATGGCGAGCTGCCGGTCGGCGGGCCCGCCGAGCCGGTCGCGGGCGACCTCCAGGACGGCTTCCTCGGTGAGCGGCCCCAGGACCAGCCGCAGCACGGGGGCGCCGCCCTCCTCGGCGGCCGAGCCGACCTGGTCGGCAGGCCCGCCGGGCACCGGCCTGCCGCAGAGCAGCAGCACGACCCGGGAGTCCGCCAGCCGGGCCGGCAGGATGCGCAGGACGAACACACTGAGCGGGTCCGCCCAGTGGACGTCGTCGAGGACGACCAGCAACGGCCGGGCGGCGGCCGCGTCCTTCAGCAGGGCGGCCAGCCGTTCGGCGAGCCACAGCGGCTGCCCGACGAGCGGCAGCAGCGCCCCGAAGCTCTCGGCGTCGAGCAGCGGCACCCGGCCGCCCGCCCGGAGCGCGAGCCCCAGGGTGGCCAGCGGGGTGGTGCGGTCACCCTCCCCGGCCGGGGCGGCGCCCACGGCGAAACCCCCGCGCTCGGCCTGTTCGCGGACGGCGCGCAGGAACGCGGTCTTGCCCATGCCGGGCTCCCCGTCGACCACGACCAGCTGCGAGCCCCCGCCCCGCGCGACCCGGCGCAGCTCGCCCAGGACGGCCTCCAGCTCGCCCGCGCGCCCGCGCAGCGTCGGCTCCACGGCCGGCCCGGCGGCCCTCGCCATCACTCACCCCCTGGTACGTCGACTGAGGTAACCACACCCCCGGCACGGTATTCCCTTCGGTCCGCCCGTCCTCCCTGGAGGAGTCCCGGGCATGCGGGACGAGGGTCGGCGGTCGGCGCGTCGGACGTTGTCCGTGAGGCGACCTCAGCCGGACTGCCCCGCCCCGACGGCCGGATGGGAACGGCACCAGCGTAGGATCTCGCGCGCGTCGGCGGAGATCGGCGCCGTTGACCGAGGAGTGGCGCGATGGCGAACGGCAGGCTTTTCCAACTTTCGGTGCTGGTGGGGACGTTGTTCGTCGTCGCGCTCGGCTTCGGAGTCGGCGGAGCGATCGAGGGCTACGGACTCGGGGTGTTGCTCACCCTGGTGTTCATGGCGCTCTGGATACCCGCCACGATGCTCGCCAAGGCGACCCTGCCCGCGAGCGCGATGCCACACGTCGAAGGCACCCAGCCGACGGCGGCAGCGCGGCAGGGGAGCTTCGACCGCCTCGCCCGGGTGCTGCGCCTGTCGCAGCCGCACACCGCCGCGCAGGATCTGGCCCGGTTCCGCCGGGGTGCCGGACTGCACCTGCTGGTGCAGTTCGAGGGCGGCGCGCGTCCCGCGCCCGGATTCCTGCTCCTTGGCCCGGACGGCCAGGGCGGTGCCCAGCTGACGTACCGTCGGATCAGCGGGAAGTCCCAGCCGCTCGCCGGGCCGGTCGCCCTGGTGTGGGAGCAGGTGGCACCGCCCGTCACCCGGCGGTACACCGATGTGATCACCGTTCGTGGCGCGCAGAGCGAACTGCGGCTGCGGATCAACGCGATGGACCTGGAGCTGCTCAGCGGCGCACTCGGCGTCGAGGCAGTCACTGCGTAGGCGCGCCGCGCGCTGCCCGGCCCCGTCCCGTGGGTGGCCGTCGTTTCGGGCCGGGTGGGATGCCGGCGCGGCCCGGGCGTGCTGGGCGTCGAGGAACGTGTGTCCGGCTGGGTAGAGGTGGTATCCGTGCCACGGATGAGGGCAAGGTGCTGCCGAGCCTGCCTGCACCTGGTGTTCCCTGCCCGCCGCCGTCCCGACCGGTGCCCTCCGCAGCCCCGGGGTCCTCGGGCCCGGATGTGCGGGACTGTCAGTCGGGGGTGCGAGGATGCCGGCCATGAGTGAGCACCGCGCTGCCATCGCCGACTACTGGGACGCGGCCTCGGCGTCCTTCGACGATGAGCCCGACCACGGTCTGCGGGCCGGGCCCACGCGCGCGGCGTGGAGGCGGCGGCTGGAGGCGTGGGTACCGGCCGGTCCCGCCGACGTCCTCGACGTCGGGTGCGGAACCGGTTCCCTGGCCCTGCTGCTGGCCGAGGCCGGGCAGCGGGTCACAGGTGTGGACCTGGCGCCGAGAATGGTCGAGCGGGCCCGGCGGAAGCTGTCGGACGCGGGCCTGCAGGGGCGGTTCCTGGTGGGTGACGCGGCCGCGCCGCCGACCGGTGACGAAATGTTCGACGTCGTGCTGTCACGGCACCTGGTCTGGACCCTGCCCGACCCGTCGGCCGCGCTGCGGGAGTGGCTGGGGCGGCTTCGGCCGGGCGGGCGGCTGGTACTCGTCGAGGGCCGGTGGCGGGTGTCCGGGCAGAGCGGCCCGCCGTACGTGGCCGGGGCGGAGGTGCTGCCCTGGAGCGGGGGGATCGGCGCGGACGACCTGGCAGCCGTCGTGCGGCCGTTCGTCACCGATCTGCGGGTCGAACCGCTCAGTGCTGACGCCGACCTGTGGGGCGGGCCGGTCGACGACGAGCGGTACGCCCTGATCGCCCGCGCCTGATCGCCCGGGGCAGGTCCGCTGCCCCCTGCCCACGGCCCCCTGCCCGCGCTCCGCCGGGCTGCCGGGTCGCCGTCGTACGGCTGTCCGGCCGGGTCAGGTCCATCGAGAGAGGATACGAGTTTGTCAGGCGCGACGACGGAGGAGTTCGGCCGGCGGATCGACCCCTACCGGTCGGAGCTCCTCGCTCACTGCTACCGGATGCTCGGCTCGTTGCACGATGCCGAGGACTTGGTCCAGGAGACCTACCTGCGGGCCTGGCGGGCGCGGGAGCAGTACGACGAGGGCAGGGCCTCGGTCCGGACCTGGTTGTACCGGATCGCCACGAACGCGTGCCTGACCGCGCTGGACGGCCGCAGCCGCCGACCACTGCCGTCCGGTCTGGTCGAACCGAGCGACCCCGGCCGGCCACTGGTCTTCGGCGCGGACGTCACCTGGCTGCAGCCGTTCCCGGACGCGTGGGTCTCGCATGCCGATCCGGCGGCTGCGCTGGCCGCCCGGGGCAGCCTGCGGCTCGCCTTCGTCGCCGCGATGCAGGTGCTCTCGGCCCGTCAGCGTGCGGTGCTGATCCTGCGTGAGGTGCTCGACTTCCCGGCCGCCGAGACCGCGCGGATCCTCGACACCACGACGGCGGCCGTGAACAGCGCGCTGCAGCGGGCCCGCGCCCGGCTCGGCGAGGCCGGGATGTCCGAGGCACGGATCGAGGAGCCGTCCGAGGCGGAGCGGCGCGTGATGGTCGACCGGTACGTGGAGGCGTTCCTGAGGGCCGATGTGGCCGCGATCAAGCGGCTGTTGACCGACGACGTGCTGATGGAGATGCCGCCGATGGTCAACTGGTTCGTCGGCCGGGAGGCCTACGGGCGGTTCATGGAGTGGGTCTTCGCGAAGGCCGGCACCGACTGGCGGGTGCTCCCTGTCTCGGCGAACGGGCAGCCCGCGGTGGCCGCCTACGTGCGCGGGGCGGGTGGGGCCTACGAGATGCACACGCTGCAGGTGTTCACGGTCACGGCGGAGGGGATCAGTCGCAACTCGGTGTTCCAGGACGTCGAGATCTTCGCCGCGTTCGGGTTGGCGCCCGAGCTCCAGGGCTGAGGGGCGCCAACCCGAGGGGGCCGGTCAGCCCGCGCTGGCCGGGCTGTTGTGGTAGGCCGCGACCAGCCAACCGCGGTCACGCCGTTCGAACACCCAGGTCGCGTTGACGATGCGGTCGGCCGGCACCTCGGTCTCGCCGGGGAGGAGGATGCCGCTCTCACTGACCACGACCGCGGCGTCGGCGCCGAGGAAGCGGAGCCGGCCGACCCGGTTCGTGGTCGTCGAGCCCTTGAGGAAGCCGGCGAAGCCGTCGGCCATGTTCCGGCGGATCTCCTCCCGGCCGCCGCGGTGGCTGCCGGGCAGGATCGCGCTGGCGTCCTCGGCGTAGGCCGCGACGAAGGCGTCGGCGTCGCCGGAGTCCCACGCGTGGTAGATGCCCGCCAGTACGGCGTGGATGGCCGCCTCGTCGGCTGCTCGGGACTCGTCGGTGGTCGTGGTCGTGGTTACGGGCATGGCCGCGGTCGTGCTCCGGTGGGTGGTCATGGTCTGCTCCTCGTCGGTCTGCGTCTGCGGGCCCTTCGGCGGGCCCACGAGTACATACCGGGCCGACTGCCGGAACTCATCGCACCGGGGAACACGAATCGTCTGTTCCGGGCCTTCGCCCGTCTACGGCACCAGGACGACCTTGCCGACGACGGTGCCGGACTCGGCGAGGGCCACCGCTCGGCCGACTTCGGTGAGCGGGAGGCGTGCGGCGACCTGAGGGGTCAGCTCCCGGTCGGCGAGGAGCGTGAAGACCTGGGTCAGGTCGGCGCGCAGCTTGGTACGGAAGGCACCGAGCCGGCGTCGGCCGGCCCAGATGTTGTAGAAGTGGGCGCCCTTGCCGTTGGGCAGGGCGTTCCAGAGCATCAGGCGGGCGAACAGCTTGAGGACGGGGGCCTTCGAGGAGCCCTGGGCGTCCCGGGTCGAGGCGGTGCCGTAGGAGACGAGGGTTCCCCCGGCGGCCAGCAGGCGGTAGGAGGTGATGATGCCCTCGCCTCCCACATGGTCGAACACGGCGTCGTAGCCCTGCGGGGCGTGTGCGCGCAACCGGTCGTGCAGGTCGGGGGCCCGGTAGTCGACGGGGGTCGCGCCCAGGGACCGGACGGCGTCGTGGTGCCTGGCCGATGCGGTGCCGACGACCCGGGCGCCGGCGATGCGGGCGAGCTGCACGAGGGTCGAGCCGACGCCGCCGTTGGCCCCGTGCACGAGGACCCTCTGTCCGGGGCGGATCTTCGCGAGGCGGTGCAGCATCTGCCAGGCGGTGATGCCGTTGACCACGAAGGTCTCCGCGTCGGCGGAGTCGACGGAGCCGGGCACCTCGGTCAGGTCGCCGGCGTCGACGGTGACGTGGCTGGCCCAGGCCCCGGTCTTGGTCAGGACCGCGAAGCGCCGCCCCAGCACGTCACGGGGGACGCCCTCTCCCACGTCGACGGCCTGCCCGATGACGTCGTAGCCGGGGACGAACGGGAAGGGCGGTTGGTCGTAGTACTTGCCGCGACGCATCTGCTGCTCGGCGAACGAGATTCCGGCGGCCTCCATCGCCAGCACCACCTGCCCCGGACCGGCCGGTCGGGCGGGCCGGACGCGCAGCTGGATGCCGTCCGGGTCCACGATGCCGGGCAGCACCGCCTCGGTGACGGTGGAGGGCACGGGCGACACGACGTCCGCCGGGCGGGGCTGGGAGGCGGCGGCGGGAGTGCGGTCCTGGGCGTCGTTCATGGGGATGCTCCTCATCAGGGGTCGGCCGACGGTGCGGCAGACGGGATCCGATCGATACAAGAATGCGTGATTGATCACTCACTCTTTGCTGCGCGAAGGGCTGGGGCCGCAGTCGTTGGCCCATTGGTGTTGGCCCATTGGTACTTGGTCGAGAGGGTTGTCGCAAGAAGGCTGGTGGCGGCCGTCTTGTGTGAGTACTCAATCACTCACACTTTTTCGTGTCAAGGGCAGGCTCTCCGGCCGCTCGGGTCCGGCTCGACGGGCGTCACCCATCGCCGTCGCCCGTCGCCGTCGCGGTCACCCGGCGGACGCCGGTCCGCCCTCCGCTGCTTCCTGGAAGCTGACGATGGCCTCGCCGTTCGACCTCGCCCAGTCCGTCAGGACGGCGATCGGCTCGACAAGGGTCAGGCCGAGCTCGGTCAGGCTGTACTCGACCCGTGGAGGTGCTTCGGCGTACGCGCGGCGCTCGACGAGGCCGTAGCCCTGGAGCTTGCGCAAGGTCTGGGTGAGCACCTTGCGCGAGATGCCGCCGACGAGATCGACGAGTTCACCGTGCCGGCACGGTCTGCGGCTGAGCGCGAACAGGACGACGACGGCCCACTTGTTGGTGATGACCTCGATGGCCAGCCGGGCCGGGCAGTCGGCGAGGTAGACGTTGCCCGCTGAGTCGCGCATGAGCCGAAGGGTACCAAAAGGTACCTGTCGGCTCAGTAGCGTCCTGTTCATGAGTTCACCGCGAAAGAAGACCTTCGTACTTGTCCATGGCGCCTGGCACAACGGGCGCGCCTGGGACCGGGTGGTTCCCCTGCTGACCGGGGCCGGGCACCGGGTGTTCGCCCCCTCGCTCACCGGCCACGGCGAGAAGCAGCACCTGCTCGGCCCGGAGGTGGGACTCGACACCCACGTCGCCGACGTCGTCGGTCTCCTCGTCGGGGAGGACCTCGCCGACGTGGTGCTGGTCGGCCACAGCTACGCCGGGATGGTCATATCCGCAGTGGCCGACCGGGTGCCCGACCGTCTCGCCGGCCTGGTCTATCTCGACGCCATGGTTCCGGCCGACGGCGAGTCCGTGCTCGACGTCATGCCCCTGACCCGGCACCTGCTCGACCTCGCCGCCGGTTCCGACGCCCCCTGGCGTGTCCCGCCTCTGCCGGAGGGGCCGGCACCCGTCGGCCTGTTCGGGGTCACCGACCCGGCGGACGCGGCCTGGCTGCGCACGATTCTCTCGGACGAGTCGGCGCGCTGCTTCGAGCAGCCGGTCCGGCTGGACAACCCGGCCGCGGCCGCCGTCCACCGGACGCACATCCACTGCGTCGGCAGCACGCCCGAGGGCGTCGCCCGCCGCCCCGTTCCCGCGACCCAGCCCAACGGCACCCCGTCGCAGGTCTGGGAACTGCAGAGCGGCCACGACTGCATGATCACCGTGCCGGACCGCTTGGCCGAACTGCTGCTGAAGGCCGGCTGACCCGGCCGCCCGGCAGGCCCGGGAAGCGTCCGATCCGGAGACGTCCGGCCTGCCGGGCGGCGCAGGTGTTCGGTCACGGGGCGCGCTCGCCCGGTCACCCCCGGCTTCGCGCAGATCCGGCCGACGCGGGGCTTCCGTCACCGCCCCGACGCGGCGCGGTGACGGAAGCCTCCGGTAGGCTGCCGCCGGAACGGGGTGGAGGAGGTCAGGGATGAGGAGCGCACGTGCTGTGCCGACCCTCGATCCGCTCGAAACCGGCGATCACGTCTGCTGGCTGGTCGATCCGGAGGACGACTTCACCGGCACGGCCCGCGCCTTCGCCGCGGACGGCGCCCTCTTCGGTGACAAGGTGCTGGTCATCGGAGCGCCCGAGACCCGCTGGCTGCTGGGCGGTGTGGCGCAGGGCACCGTCGTCGATCCCGCGGTCGAGCGGGCGGCCGGAGCCGGGTGGGACGCGGCGATGATGCTCGGGGTGGTGCGCCGCGAGGCGGACACCGCCTGCCGGGAGGGCTTCCGTGCCCTGCGGGTGCTGGCACGGATGGACCGCGTGTGGCCCGCCGGGGCGAGCCCGCAGGAGATCGCCCGGCACGAACTCGGGCTGGACGACCTGGTGTCCTCCGGGACGGCCGTCGTCGTCTGCGCCTACCACCGGGACAGCTTCCACACCGAATCCATCCAGCAGGCCTCCGGTGTACATCCGCAGCAACTGGGCATGCGAACGTTGATGCCAGATTTTCGGATGTTCAGCGCGGGAACGGACTGCTGGAAAGTGAGTGGCGTGGTGGACTCGGAAGGCGCCGCGACATTCCGGACGGCCCTCGGCGAACTCGTCGCCCGATCTGCCACCGTGCGACTGCAATGCGAGGACCTGGACCTGATGGACGCCGCAGGCATGCGAGCCCTTGCCGAAGTGGCGCGGGAAGACCCCAGCCGCAGGATCGTGGTGGAGAGCGCCAACGAAACGTTCCGGCGGTGCTGGTCGCTGCTGGGGTACGACGCCCCGCAGATTCCGGTGGAGCTGGCGCCATGAACGACAGCGGCACCACGACCGCCGGGACGGACGGGAGCGACTCCGCCTTCCGGCACGAGCTGTACCCGTACGACGGCGACGCGCAGTTCCTCACCGGCGCCATGTCCTTCATCCAGGACGCCCACGCCGGCAGCGAGCTGGTCCTGGTGTCGGTGGCCGAACCCAAGGAACGCATGCTGCGCACCGAGCTGGAGGGCACCGACGCGGCGGCCGGCGTCTCCTTCCTCGACGTTGCGGCGCTCGGCCGCAACCCCGGGCGGCTGATCCCCGCCTGGCGGGACTGGCTCGCCAAGCACGCGGCCGAGGGCCACTCGATCCGCGGGATCAGCGAGTCCCCGTGGAGTGACCGCTCCGCCGCGGAGAGTGGCGAACTCCACTACCACGAGTGGCTGCTCAACCTCGCGTTCACGCAGTCGCCCGCCTGGTGGCTGCTCTGTCCCTACGACACCGCCGCACTGGAGCCCACCGTGCTGGAAGCGGCCGGACGCTGCCACCCCCTGCTCCTCAACGAGGGCGCCCACGGACCGAACAGCGCCTTCGTCGACGAGCCCTACGCCTTCGCCGAGCTGACCTCCCCGTGCGACCCCTACGAGGAGCTCTCCTACCAGCAGGGCGGGCTGGCGGCCGTGCGGGCCAAGATCACGGCCTGCGCGACCGAGCACGGCCTGGACGGCGCGCGCCTTCGCGAGCTGCTGACCGCGGCCTCCGAGGTCGCCGCCAACAGCATCAAGTACGGCGGCGGGCGGGGCACGCTGCGTACCTGGGTGGAGGGCCGTGACCTGATCTGCGAGTTCCACGACTCCGGTCACATCGAGGACCCCCTGGTCGGCCGGACGAGGCCGACCATCGACCAGGTCGGCGGCCGCGGCCTCTGGCTGGTCCAGCAGCTCTGCGACCTCGTCCAGATCCGCTCCACCCCCGAGGCCGGCACCACCATCAGGCTGCACACCGCGCTGTCCTGACGGCCCGTCACGCCCGAACGCTCCGCCCGACGAGGGGCTGTGCAAGCTGTTGGACGGGGGACGCGGGAGCTCGTACGGGATCCGCGAGGGCTCATCCACGGTCGGAAGGCCAGGGCGCCGCTGTGCCGCTTCAGACGGGGAGGTGGGCGGCGAGCCTCTCCCACTGTCGTTCGGGCGGTGAATCGGGTGCGGCGGTCGTGAGGTGGAGGCTGACGTGGTCGGCTCCGGCGGCGAGGTGCTCGTGGACGCGCTGGGCGATGTCCTGGGCGGGGCCGTGAGCCACCAGGGCGTCGACCAGTCGGTCGTCGAGTGCCTCGGGGGTCTCGTGGCCGAGTTCTCGCAGCAGGTCCCGGCGGTTGGGGAGGGCTGCCTCGGCCGTGCTGCGGGCCAGGTCGGCGGTGTCCGCGCGGTTGCGGCCGAGCACGCACAACTGGGTGACGGCCAGGAGGCGGTCGTCCCCGAGCGCGGCCCTGGCGGTGCGGGTGTACTCGACGGGCATGCCCAGCACGGTCGCGCCCCGGGCGCGTTCGCTGGCAAGGGCGACCATGGCGGGTTCCAGGGCCATGAGGACGCGATGCGGTGAGGCCGCCGTGTGGGGCGGCCCGAACGGGGCGGCGTCCACCGCGTCGAGGTAGGCGCGCATGGTGGCCAGGGGCGGGGCGAAGCGGTGGCCGCGGACGTCTTCGGCCAGGCTGGGGTGGCCGGCCCACAGGCCGAGCAGGAACCGTCCGGGGAAGGCCTCCTCCAGGGTTCGTTGCGCGGCTGCGGCCGTGACCGGGTCGCGGGCGTAGATGTCGGTCATGCCGGCGGCCACGGTGATGCGGCGGGTGGCCGTCAGGAGGATCGCGGCCTGGGCCATGGCCTCGCGTCCCACGGTCTCGGGGAACCACAGGGTGCCGTAGCCGAGGTCCTCGATCATGGCGGCTGCCCGGCGGATCCCGGGTGCCGGGAGGTGGTCGAAGTCCTCGGCCCAGATGCCGATGCGTCCGAGGCCGTGCGTGCGGCGGGCGTTCATCCGTCCCGCACCGCTGAGCAGGTGCCGAGTCTCGGTCCTGCCCTGCGGGCCGGTCGCCTCCGAGGCCGGGGCGGTCTTCTGCGTCTGCTTCACGCCTGTTCTCCGTCGCGTCCACGCGGAAGGGGGCCGCCCATAAGTGGGGTGGTCCTCCATTTCTCTCCTCGGTACGATATGGAGGACCACCCCGTTTTTCAACCCGTCAGGAGCGCCCGTGCCCAGGGATGCCGCCGCCCCGCCGAGCCGGCCGCTGCGCGCCGACGCCCGCCGCAACGTCGACCGGATCGTGGCGGCCGCCGGGGCCCTGATCGCCGAGCATGGCGCCGACGCCTCCCTGGAGGAGGTCGCCCGCCGGGCGCAGGTCGGCTCGGCCACCCTGCACCGCCACTTCCCCTCGCGGCAGGCGCTCCTGGAGGCGGTCTTCCGGGACCGGGTGCAGGCTCTGTGCGCGAAGGCCCGCGATCTGCTCGCCGAACAGGATCCCGGCCGGGCGCTGTCCACGTGGCTTCACGCGGTCGGCGCGCATGCCGTGGCCAACCGGGGCCTGGGGACGTCGCTGATGCGCGACGCGGAGGAGCCGGCCTTGGGCGAGACCTGCCACGACATGATCACCGAGGCGGGGGACGCCCTCCTCGCCCGCGCCCGCGAGGCCGGCGCCGTACGTCCCGAGATCACCATCGGCCGGCTGCTGAAGCTCGTCGGCGCCATCGCGCTGGCCACCGAACAGGACGTCGACGGCCCGGCCGAAGCCGACCTCCTGATCGCGATCGCCATCGAAGGCGTCTGCGTGCGCTGACTCGGTGCCCGGTACGGCCCGTCCGGCCGGCGCCCCTGCTTGTCCGCCTGTCCGCCTGTCCGCCTGTCCGCCTGTCCGCCTGCCCGCCTGCCCGCTCGCCCTCCGCTCCGACCTTTGCATTGCCTATCGATATTCGATAGATTCCCATCGTAACTCGATGGAGGGATGGGTCATGGGAAAACTGACCGTGCGTGCGCTGCGCGCCGTGCTCGTGGTGGTACTCGCTGGCACCGTGTTCGTACAGGCGCTGATGGTGTGGGCGTTGGCCACCGACCCGGAGGACGGGACGCTCCCGCTGACCCCGCTGCGCCTGATCACGATCCTGGGACTGGCGTCCGCCCAGGTCGCCCTGGTCTGTGTATGGCGGCTGGTGGCGATGGTGCGGCGCGGAACCGTGTTCTCGTCTGCCGCCTTCCGGTACGTGGACGGCGTGATCGGCGCGATCGTGGCGGCCGCCCTCGTGTGGTTCGCGGTCACGGCCATCAACGCCCCGGGCCAGCGGGAGGACCCGGGGGTCACCGTGATCATGGGCGGGATCGGCGTGGCCATCCTCGGGGTCGCGCTCATCGTGCTCGTCCTGCGGATGCTGCTCGTCCAGGCCGTCGCGCGCGATGTCCAAGCGGTGCAGATGCAGGCCGAGTTGGACGAGGTCATCTGATGGCCATCGCCGTCGACATCGACGTGATGCTGGCCAGGCGGAAGATGTCCGTGGGTGAACTCGCGGACCGGGTGGGGATCACCCCCGCCAACCTGGCGGTACTCAAGAACGGCCGTGCCAAGGCGGTGCGTTTCGCGACGCTCGCCGCGCTCTGCGAGGTGCTCGACTGCCAGCCGGGCGACCTGCTGCGCTGGGAGAACGAGGACGCCGCAGGCGAATGACGTGCCCGGGGGTGGGTGTCATCACCCGACGAAACCGTTGTGGCCCGACCCACGTCCACCGGACCGGTCCGACAACGGGCCGCTCAGATGTGGTCGGCGCCCGACCAGCTGTACCATCCGCCGCCGACCTCGGTGTACTCGATCCGGTGCTTGGTGGGGCCAGCCGGCGGGAACCAGGCGAAGCCGTGGGGGGCGAGGAGACCGGCGCCCCTGACGGCGAACTTCACTCCACCGTCGGCCAGTTCGAGATCCTGGAGCGGGTATCCGTTGATCCAGGCCGGAGCAGTGCCGATCGAGCCCGTCGCGAGTGCCCGCTCGGCGAACGAGGTGAGCGCGGGCCGGGCAACCGCGAAGCGTGCCTCCTGCGGGATACCGCTGCCGATCAGCAGCACAGTGGCGCCGACCAGCAACGGCGCGGCCGCCCAACGCCACCGGCCGAGCCGCTGCTTCGCGCCTGCCCGTCCGGCCGGACGCGGTGCGGCCGGCGCCGGCTGCCAGATCTGCACCACCTGCCAGACGAGCCAGGCGAAGGGCAGCAGTACGAGTGCTGCCATGCCGACCCCCAGCAGGCTGTAGTCCCCGCCCGGCACGCTGGACCCCAGCACGAGCGCGCCGTTCGCCAGCAGGCAGCCCACCAGCACACTGTTGCCCGGCCGCTGGGGTCGCCGCAGGCTCCATCGGGCAGCGGGCGACTCGGCCGCCTCCGTCGGACCCGCGGCCGGCACCGCCGTTGCCGGAGTCCTGGCCGCGCCGAACAGCAGGGTCAGTATCGGCACCAGGACTGCAGCACCCGCCGCCGCCAACACGAGCCACTCGTGCCCGGAGTCCCGCGGCGTCATCGTGATCCGACCGACCACCACCACCAGGAGGAGTGGGCCCCAGTAGCCGAACCCGAGCAGCCGGCGGCCCGCGGCCGCCATTCGTTGGGCGCCTGAGGAAAGGGAGTTCGAGATCATGCCGACCTTCTTACCAGGCGTCAGCTCCCGCCCGAAAGGCCCGTCCGGCGCCGCTGTCCGCGGGCCGACCGGCCCTCCACGTCGCCGCAGTCCGCCCTACGGACACCGGCCCGGGGGGGGCGAGCCAGGACTTCATGGACGAGATCCGCGAAGCGCCGGGGGAAGGCCCCGTCCGCCCGCGTACGTCGGTGGAGTCCTCGGCCAAGGCGCGGGCACCGGTGCGGCGAACCGCTGTGCGGCTGGTCACGGCGGTCGTACGCCCCCGCCCGAGGTGCGTTCGTGCCCGGTCGGACGGTATGCGGACCAGGCGGGGGCCGAGTGGTCGAGGGGGCTCGGCAGAGCGGTAGGCTGCGGCGCTCCACGTGCTTGATCAAGAGGGGGATGACGCAGTGAACCATGCCGACCGGGAACCCACGCCTGGCGCCGTCGGCCCGCCGGGCGCGCCGGCCGCACCCGGCTGGGGATGGCCCGGCCCCCAGGGCCCGCCCTACACCCCCGCCGCACCGCAGCCCGGGGTGATCCCGCTGCGCCCGCTCGGGGTGGGTGACATCCTGCGCGCGGTCGTCGCCGTGGTCAGCCGGTACGGCAAAGTCCTCTACCACCAACTGATCGGCGTGACGGTCGCTGCGCTGCTGGTCGTGCCGGCCTACGCGGTATTCGCCGATGCCGCACTGTCCGGGTTGATCGAGGACGCCCAACGGGATCCGGACCGTGCGGTGACCGGCGGAGAGCTGGCCACGCTGATCGGGGTGGCCGGTGGCGGCTGGCTGCTGCTCGTGGTCCTCACCCTGGCGACGCAGGTCGTCGCGACGGCCGCCGGGACGAAGGTGGTGCAGCACGCGGTGTTGGGCCGCCCGGTGACCGCCCGCCGGTTGGCCGCCGAGGCGCGCCCGTACCTGTGGCGGGTGTTCGGCTCCTTCCTGCTGCTGGCGCTCACCGCGGTCGGCGTGCTGGCGGTCGGCCTGCTGCCGACCGTGATCGCGGGCCTGGCCGGAGCCGACACGCTCTCGCTGCTGCTGCTCCCGCTGGCGGCGGTAGCTGCCGGGCTGGCGATGTACGCGCAGGTCAGGCTGGTGCTCCAGATGCCCGTCCTGATCCTGGAGGACATCCGCCCGACGGCCGCCCTCCGGCGGGCCTGGCACCTCAACGAGGGCGCCTGGTGGCGCAGCCTGGGCATCCCGTACCTGGTGAGCCTGGTCGGCTCGGCAGCGGCCCAGCTCCTGATGCTGCCGTTCGTCGCCCTCGGCGTCGTGCTGCTGTTCGCCTTCGGCGGGACGGGGGCGGACGGGGTGTGGAATCCCGGCCCCGGATCGTTGATCGGCCTGTCGGCGAGCCTCTGCACGGGTCTGCTGGTGGCGGGCGTCGCCGGCGCACCGCTGATCCCGGTGACCAACGCGCTGCTGTACGTCGACCGCAGGATCCGCCGAGAGAGCCTCGACGTCGCACTCGCCCAGGCCGCCGGCTTCCACCCCGGCCCCGGCTACCCTGCCCCCGCCTACCCCGGCTACCCCGGCTCTCCGTACCCCGGTTCCCCGTACCCCGGCGCGGAGCAGCCGCCGACCGTAGCTCCGGAGCCCGGCAGCCCGGCCGCCGTCCCCGCCCAGGACCGGGGCCACGAGGCACCAGCACCCGCCCCCGCCCCGGATCGGCCGGGCCCGGACCCGGAGGAGGCCTGACCTGACCCGCTGTTCGGCCCGTCCGTGCCCGTCGCCCTCTCCGGGGCGGCGGGCACGAGCAGTTGAGAGTGGCTGGTGAGCCCGAGGGTGTCGGCTCGGCGGGCGAGCGGGTCGAGTCCCTGCTGTTCACCCCTTCTGCGGGTGGGCGGTCTCTGTGGTGAGGAGAGGGCACAGGGCATCCTGGAGATCTTCGATCCGGCGGTAGTGGTGGGCAGCCATCCCCACCTCGCGGGCCGCGACTACGTTGGCGGCGCTGTCGTCGATGAACAGGCAGCGGTGGACCGGGGCGCCGACCCGTTCAGCGGCGATGAGGTAGACCCGCGGATCGGGCTTCGCGACACCGATGCGGGAGGTGTTCACCACGGCATCGGCGAGGTCGCCCAACCCTTGCCGGGCCAGATCCGACTCCAGTCGTGTGGTCGCGTTGGAGACCAGGGCCACCGTCGCGACTTCGCGGACCCTGGCGAGAAGTGACACGACCTCTTGATCGACGCGTGGCATGAGATCGGACCAGGCGGTGACCACGTTCCGGGCGCGGTCCATCGATCCACATGCGCCGGCGAGCTCCGCCGTCACCGCCGAGCGCCATTGCTCATCCGTGATCTCCCCGGTGATGGCGGGGTGCAGACGAGGCGGCGCGAAGGCGGCTGCCGCGAGGGTGCCCGGTGGGAGCCCATGGTCATGGTCGAGGTCGGCGTGTCTGGGCGTCGGCCAATGCCGCAGCACGCCGTCGATGTCACAGAGCACGGCGTCGTAGGGGAGGGCAGTCATGGTGTGAACTCCTTCGTGGTGATAGCCCGTTGGCGACATCGGCGGTCAGGCAACTCGGTCTGACTGGTTGGGTTCCGAGTGCGGTCAGCCGTAGGCCAGGCCGGTCGGCACCGATGTGTCGGCCTGTGTCGGCCTGGAGACAGCCAAGCACCGCGACAGGTCCGGCGGAGCGTAACCGGCGGGTCGAGATGTCCTGGCCGCAGTGGCCCCTGCTCGTCCGTTGATGTGGCTGCCATGTGGTCGCTCCACGTCCGCGTTGCCCGCCGACCTGGGGCGCTGCACCGGGCGGCGACACCCTCCGGGACACCGTGCCGCCTGACACCGCCGGCGCGGACCTCGACGGCGTCGACGCGGGGCGGGCCTCCGTGAACCGCGCCAGTGCGCTGCGCCGATGTCGTAGGGCGGGGGTAGTCTCCGACCAAGATCGAACGGAGGAGGAGCCATGGCGAGCGCCCAGACCGGAGGCGGCCGAGCCGGCCGCCCCGCAGGTGTCCGGCAGAACAGTGACGGACTGACCGACCGGCAGACCAGGATCCTGCAGTTCGTGGACTCGACCATCGAGCAGCGGGGCTACCCTCCGAGCATGCGGGAGATCGGTGATGCCGTCGGACTCAGCTCCGTCTCCTCGGTCTCGCACCAGGTCCTGGCCCTGGAGAAGAAGGGCCACCTGGTCCGCGACGCGCACACCCCCCGTGCCTACCGCGTCCGCCACAACCCCTGGGACGCCCTTGCCCGGGACGACTCGCAGCTGCGGTCCGCATCCGTGGACCTGCCGCTGCTCGGCCGGATCGCCGCCGGAGCTCCCATCACCGCCGAACAGGAGACCGAGGACATCTTCACCCTCCCCCGGAGCCTCGTCGGCGAAGGGGAGCTGTTCATCCTGGAGGTACACGGGGATTCCATGACCGGCGCAGCCATCCTGCCCGGCGACTACGTGACCATCCGCCGCCAGGACACCGCCCAGCACGGCGACATCGTGGCCGCCCTGCTGGACGGCGAGGCCACCGTCAAGCAGCTGCGGATCGCCGACGGCCACACCTGGCTGATGCCCCGCAACCCCGCCTACGACCCCATCCCGGCCGACCGGGCGACCGTCCTGGGCAAGGTCGTCTCGCTCCTGCGCCGCCTGTAGACCGGGTCGGACGGCGGGTCTCATCGGCTCGGCGTGGACGACGTCATCCGTGACGGCAGCACCGCGCTGGTACGGCTAGGGCACCGGCCGACGCGCCCGTCGCCGTGCTGCTGCCGGAGCACCTCCCGAAGCGCGAAACCATGAACACCGCCGACGTGAGCCGATCCGTACGAAGGCCAGGCGCTAGCCGAGGCGGGCCAGCAGGTGGGCGTCGAGGAAGCCCCGCTCGGAGGCCGGGTCGTGGAGCAGCCGGGCGAACGGGACCAGCCCGGCCCCGGTCAGCAGCTCGGCGAACCGGTCGGCCGGCCAGCTGTAGGCGGGGGTCACCTTGTGGTCGAAGCGGACCGGCTCGGGCCCCTCGGTCCCGAAGAACGAGACCAGGAGCAGGCCGCCCGGTGCCAGGACGCGCGCCTGCTCGGCGAGCAGCGCCGGTAGTTCCCCGGGCGGGGTGTGGATCATCGAGTAGTGGGCCAGCACACCGCCGAGCGCGTCGTCCTCCACGGGCAGGGCCTCCATCCGTGCCTCGTCGAACTGCAGCGTGGGATGGGCCCGCCGGGCGTGGCCGACCATGGCCGGGGAGAGGTCGAGCCCGAAGGCGTCCAGTCCCAGGTCGTGCAGCATGGCTGTCAGATGTCCGGGCCCGCAACCGAGGTCGGCCGCCCGCGTGTTGCCCGTCCCGCGCACCAACTCGGCGAAGGTGGCGATCATGGACCGCGCGAAGGGCTGCGTCTCCAGTTGGTTGGCGAACATCGACGCGTACAGTTCGACGACCTCGTCGTAGGCCGCTCTGGTCTGATCCTGGTGCTCCGCCACGGGAGGGACGTTAACACCCGCCGTTCGCACCCGGAGATCCTGTCCCAGGTCATCGCCGCAAGTCGCTCAGGCGGCAGACTAGTTGCCGGATGGCGCGCCGGGTGGGTCCGCCGGTTGATCGGCGGGCCCACCCGGCGTTCCTACCGGCTGTCGTGGGAACGGACTCCGGGGGTCCGCCACAGCCGGGGATCGGGGACCTCAAGATCCGAGGACGTCAAGGTCCGGTGATCTCAAGGCACGAAGGGTTCAAGACCCGGATTCCCGGGCCTCAGCAGGTCAGGCGGTGACCAGCGAGAGGCCGTAGACCGAGAGGATCTCGTTCACCGGCTGGAACCAGGTCTGGCCGCCGCTGCTGCAGTTGCCCCAGCCGCCGGAGGTCACACCCTGCGCCTGGTCCCCGGTGATGAAGGAGCCGCCGGAGTCGCCGGGCTCGGCGCAGACGCTGGTGCGGGTCACCTGGTAGACGGCGCCCGCGCTGTAGTTCACCGTCTCGTTGAGGCCCTGCACGGTGCCGCAGTGCCAGTGGGTGGTGGAGCCGGAGCGGCAGACGGAGGAGCCGACCGGAGCCTGCCACGAGCCGCGGACCAGCACGTCACTGACGGTGCCCCAGCCGAGGACCACGGGGACGGTCCACCAGCCGTTGCCGATCCGGATGAACGAGTAGTCGTTGCCCGGGAACGACGAGCCGGCGAACGAGCCCATCGCCGAACCGTCCCAGCCGACCACGCTGCTCCCCGCGCCGCCGCAGTGCCCGGCGCTGACGAAGCCGCCCTGCACCGCGAAGCCGATCGAGCAGCGGGTGTTGCCGTTGATGTAGTACGGGTCCCCGCCGACCACGCCGGCCGACAGGGTGTGCGGCGTGTGGTCCGCGGTCTGCTCCTCGACGGCCACCGGGCCGGCCTGCTCGGCGGCGGCGACGAAGGCCGCCACCCGGGCGTCCTGGCCGGCGCCGGGGGCGAGTTCGATCACCACGCTGTTGCGCCGGGGGTCGACCCGCCAACTGCTCACCCCCGCCGGGGCCGCGGCGGCCCGGGAGTGGGTGTCGATGGCGGCCTTGGCGGTGTCGAGCTCGGCCTGCGAGTGCCGGACGACGACCGTCTCGGCGCCCGCCGCCCGCAGGGCGCCGCTGCGCGCCGCGTCGGTGACGGCGACCACCAGGGACTCCCGGTCCGCGTCGTACCAGGAGCCGGCGAAGGCCTGGCCGGCGAGGCGTTCGGCCTGGGGGGCCAGCCGGGCGGCGCGGTCCTCCCGGGCCAGCCGGCGGGCGGCCTGGTCGGCGGTGAGGCCGAGGTCCCGCCGCAGCGCGTCGGTGAGTCCCGGTGACAGGGTCTGGGCCGTGCCGGTGGCGGGGGCTTCGCCCGTGCGGTCGGCGGCCGTGGCGGCCGAGGCGCCGAGGCCGATCGTGGACAGGGTCAGGAGGGTGGCCAAGGCCACCCGGGCAAGGGTGTGTCGCACCGCTGATCTCCTCTGATCCGTGGCGAGTGGGGGCTGCCTTACGGGGAGAGAGCGCTCTCTGAACTACGGGTCTAGACCGCGCTGGGTAGTTTTACATCGTTGAATGTCCGCGTCAACAATCCCAACTCGACCCGCTGTCAAAGGATCTGACAGAACCTCTGCCGCAGACTGCCCCTCGGCCGGCCGGACGGGTCGCGCCCCGCAGCCGCACCGGTGGCCCTCACCCCACGCCGGCCCGCCGCGGAAGGACCGCAGCAGGCCGTCCGGCCGGGCACCTCCGCACGCAGCCGGACCAGCGCTGACCCACCCGCTGCCTGCCTGCCGTCGGTCAGTCGGCAGCCCGTCATCCGGCCACCCGTCAGTCCGGCCGCCCGTCAGCCGTCAGCCGGCTCCGGCCGGGCCTGCGACAGGTGCGGGAAGCGGAACTCCGTCCGGCTGGTGAAGCGCTCTCCCGGGCGCAGGACGGTGCTCGGGTACTCCGGCCGGTTGGGCGAGTCGGGCAGGTGCTGGGTCTCCAGGCAGATGCCGCCGTGCCGGGGGTGGCGGTGGCCGTCGGCGTCCGCCAGGGTGCCGTCCAGCCGGTTGGCGGTGTACACCTGCACGCCCGGCTCGGTGGTCCACACCTGGAGGACGCGGCCGCTCGCCGGGTCGCTCAGCCGGGCCGCCGGGCGCAGGGCGCCGGGCTCGGCCGCCGGCCGCAGCACCCAGCAGTGGTCGAAGCCGCCGGCGTTCTTCAGCTGCTGGTCCTCGGCCGCGATGGCCTCGCCGACCTGCCGGGCCCGGGTGAGGTCGAACGGGGTGCCGGCCACCGCCTGGAGCGGGCCGAACGGGATGGCGTCCGGCGCGACCGGCAGGTAGTGGGCGGCGTCCACCTCGACCAGGTGCCCGAGGACGTCGCCGGAGCCGGCGCCGCCCAGGTTGAAGTACGCGTGGTTGGTGAGGTTCACGACGGTCGGGCGGTCGGTGACGGCCTCGAAGGCCACCGACAGGGTGCCCGCCTCGTCGAGCGCGTACCGAACGCTCACCGACAGCGCGCCGGGGAAGCCCATGTCGCCGTCCGGGCTGAGCAGGGTGAGCCGCAGCGCGGCCCGGTCCTCGGCCGGTTCGGCCAGCCAGTGCCGGCTGTCGAAGCCCTCCGGGCCGCCGTGCAGGGTGTGGCCCTGGTCGTTGGCGGGCACCTGGTGGCTCTGGCCGTCGATGCTGAAGCGGCCGTCCGCGATCCGGTTGGCGAAGCGCCCGACGAGGGCGCCGAAGTACGGGCCGGGCGCGGCGTAGGCGGCAGCGTCCGGCAGGGAGAGCACGACCGAGCGGCTGTGTCCGGCCGCGTCCGGTACCGACAGGCGGTGGAGGATGCCGCCGTACGTGAGGATCTCGGCGCTCACGCCGGAGGCGGACTCCAGTCTCCAGAGGTCCACGGGACGTCCGTCGGGGGTGCTGCCGAACGGTTCACGGTGGGGTGCGGGCTGGGGCATCGTCAGTCCTCGGGGAGGGGCGGTACGCCGTGAGCGGCGAGTGGTCGGTTGCGGTGGGTGTCAGGTGCGGCGGGCCGTCGACTCCCGGACCGTGACGGTGTAGCCGGGCTGGATGTGTTCGGGTTCCAGCCCCGGGGTGCCGGCCAGCCGGGCGACGACCCGCTGGACGGCGAGTCTGGCGATGGCCTGCTTGTCGGGCGAGACCGTGGTGAGGGCGACGGGGGAGAAGCGGCCTTCCTCGATGTCGTCGAAGCCGACCACCGAGACGTCCTGCGGCACCCGCAGCCGGCGTTCGGTCAGCACCCGCATCGCGCCGAGCGCGACGAGGTCGTTGTAGGCGAACACGGCGTCGGGCCGCTCGCCCCGGTCCAGGATCGCGTTCATCGCGGCGGCGCCGTCCACCCGGCCGTAGCCGTCGGTGGCGGCGACCAGCGAGTCGTCGCAGGGCAGTCCCGCTCCGGCGAGCTCCTCGCGCCAGCCGCGCAGGCGCAGGTGCGCCGGGCGGCGAGCGCTCTCCCGCCTGGCCCCGAGGAAGGCGATCCGCCGGTGCCCGAGGCCGGTCAGGTGGCGGACGGCACTGCGCGCGGCGGCGACGTTGTCGATGGCGATCTGGTCGTACGGCGCGTCGTACTCGCGCTCGCCGAGCAGCACCAGGGGCGCGTCCTCGGAGCGGCCGAGCAGGTCCTCGGCCTCCAGCTCGATCGGGCTGAGGATCAGCCCGTCGATCACATGGGCGCGGAACCCCTGCGAGACCAGCACCTCCTTCTCCCGCCGTCCGCCGGTGTGGTCCAGCAGCACCGTGTAGTCGTGGCGCGCGGCCGCGTCGATCACGGCGCCGGCCAGTTCGGCGAAGTAGGGGTTGCCGAGTTCGGGCACGGCCAGTGCGATGATGCCGGTCCGGCCCTTGCGCAGGTGGCGGGCGATCAGATTGGGCCGGTAGCCGAGCTCGTCGATCGCCGCCTGGACGCGCTCCCGCATCGCGGGTGTGACATGCGGGTAGTTGTTCACCACGTTCGAGACGGTCTTGACCGATACGCCCGCGTGCTGCGCGACGTCCTTCAGGCTGGCGCCCACAAACTTCCTTCCTTCGGCCGGCCGTCGAGGCGGCGCGGCGGTGCCCGGCCCCGGTCCGGCTCACCGGCCCGGCCGCCGGTGGCGTCGGGGGCCGGTGCCGGGAGTCCTCGGTGCCGGGGCCGGGCGGGCTCAGGTCCGGCGGACCTTCGACAGATAGCGCTGGGTGACGACGACCAGGATCAGGAACCCGCCGCTGACCACCGACTGGTACGAGGAGTTGAGCGAGCCGATCTGGTTGATCAGGTTCTGGATCACGGCCAGCAGCAGCACGCCCCACAGGGTGCCGGAGACCGAACCCGCGCCGCCGACCAGCAGGGTGCCGCCGATGACGACGGCGGAGATGGCGTCCAGCTCCATGCCCACGCCGATGATGGTCACGCCGGAGGAGAGGCGGGCGGCGTTGAGGGCCCCGGCGAGGCCGGCGAGCAGCCCGCTCAGCACGTAGACCAGCACCTTGGTGCGGGCCACCGGGAGGCCCATCAGGGTGGCGGCGTCGCTGCTGCCGCCGACGGCGAACATCGCCTGGCCGAACGAGGTCCGCTGGAGGACGAGGCCGCCGACGCCGAAGAGCAGCAGGGCGATCAGGACGGGGTAGCCGAAGCCGCCGACGGTGCCCTGGCCGAGCTCGGCGAAGACCGAGCCGCGCGGCACCAGGTAGGTGGTGGCGCCCTCGTCGGTCAGCGCGAGCAGCAGGCCGCGGGCGGCGAGCAGCGAGGCGAGCGTGACGATGAACGGAGCCATCCCGGCCTTGGCCACCAGCAGTCCGTTGACCGCCCCGATCGCGCCGCAGACCGCGAGCGGCACCAGCAGCGCCGGGACGGGGCCCCACTGGGAGGCCCAGGCGGCCAGCACGCCGCCGAGGGCGAAGACCGAGCCGACCGAGAGGTCGATGCCGCCGGTGATGATCACCATGGTCATGCCGAGGGCGACGATCGACAGGAAGGAGACCTGCACGGTGATGCTGCGGGCGTTGTCCACGCTGGCGAAGGCCGGGAAGACGAACGAGGAGACCACGACGACCAGCAGCAGGACGGCCAGCACGCCCTGGCGGCGCAGCAGCCCGGCGGCCCTGGCCGCGGTGCCGGCCGGCCGCGGGCCCGGCCGTGGAGCGTTGGTGGCGCTGGCGGTGGCGGTGGAGAGGAGGTTCATCGGGATCGACGCTCCCGGGCGACGTAGACGGCGACGAGGATGATGGCGGCCTGCGCCATCTGGGCGGTGGAGTCGTGCAGGTCGTGGCTGACCAGGGTGGCGTGCAGCAGTTGCATCAGCAGCGCGCCGGTCACCGTGCCCAGCACCCGGATCGAGCCGCCGGTCAGCGGGGTGCCGCCGACCACGACGGCGGTGATCGCGGACAGCTCCATCAGATTGCCGAGCGCGGACGGGTCGCTGGCGGTGAGCCGCGCGGTGGCCAGCACGCCCGCCAGCGCGGCGAGCGCGCCGCACAGGACGTAGACGCCGATCAGGACCCGTCGCACCGGCAGGCCGGCGAGCGCGGCGGCCGCCCGGTTGCCACCGACGGCCACCAACTGCCGTCCGAAGGTGGTGCGCTGCACCAGGAAGGCGACGGCCAGCGCCAGTACCCCGGCGATCAGGACGACCAGCGGGACGCCCAGCAGGCTGTCGGTGCCGAGCCCGAGCAGGTCGGTGTTCTCGATCTGCTTGAGGCGTCCGTCGGCGATCACCAGGGCCAGGCCCCGGCCGCCGACGAACAGGGCGAGGGTGGCGACGATCGGCTGCAGCCCGACCAGGGAGACCAGCGAGCCGTTGACCGCGCCGACCACCACCCCGGCGAGCAGGGCCACCAGCAGCGCCGGTACCAGGCCGTAGCCGAGGTAGAGCGGCAGCAGGGAGCTGGCCAGCGCCATCGTGGAGCCGACCGACAGGTCGACGCCCTCGGTGCCGATCACCAGGGCCATGCCGAGCGCGACGATGACCACGGGCGACACCTGGACGAGCTGGGTGCGCAGGTTGGCGACGGTCAGGAAGTGGTCGGTGAAGAGCGCGTTGAACACCAGGAGCACGGCGACGGCGAGGTAGACGCCGTACCGCTGGAGCAGCCTGGTGACGTCCGGCCGGGCGGCGGCCGTCCGGGGGAGGGTGAGGGGTGCGTGGGTCATCGGGGGCCGTCCTGGCCGTCGGGGGCGTCGTGGCCGTCACGGGCGGGGGAGGGGTGGGCGGTGGGTTCGGCCGCGGCGTCGGGGGAGTGGGCGGCGAGCACGGCCAGCAGGTCGTCCTCCGTCACCTGCTCCCCGGTCAGCTCGCCGGCGACCGCGCCGCCGCGCAGCACCAGGAGGCGGTCGGCGCCCTCGATCAGCTCCTCGATGTCGGAGGAGATCAGCAGCACCGCCAGTCCCTCCCGGGCGAGTTCGTCGATCAGGGCCTGGACCTCGGCCTTGGCTCCGACGTCGATGCCGCGGGTCGGCTCGTCCAGCAGCAGGACCTTGGGCTCCAGGCAGAGCCAGCGGGCCAGCAGCACCTTCTGCTGGTTGCCGCCGGACAGCTCGCCGACCTTCTGCTCGGGGCTGGAGGCCTTGATCCGCAGCCGCTTCATGAAGATCTCGACGATCTTGTCCTGCTTGGCGCGCGAGACGACGCCGAGCCGGGAGAGCCGGGGCATCGCCGCGAGCACGATGTTCTCGCGTACCGAGAGGCCGGGCACGATGCCCTCGGCCTTGCGGTCCTCCGGCAGCAGGCTGATGCCCGCCCGGATCGCCGCGGCGGGGCTGTGCCGGCGCAGCGGCTGCCCGGAGACCCGGATCTCGCCGCCGTCCAGGGCCAGGGCTCCGGCGAGCGCCTTGGCGGTCTCGCTCCGGCCGGATCCCAGCAGGCCGCCGAGGCCGAGCACCTCGCCCGGCCGCAACGCCAGGTCGATGTCGTGGAGTTCGTGGCCGCGGGTCAGGCCGGTGGCGGTCAGCACGGGCTCGCGCTCGGAGTGGTGCCCGTCGCCGAAGGCGGTGACGCCGCTCTGGCGGACCTCGGTGAGCTCGCGGCCGAGCATCATCGCGACCAGCTGCATCCGGTTCAGCTCGGCCAGCGGGCCGGTGTGCACCAGCTTTCCGTCGCGCAGCACGGTGACGCGCTCGCAGATCCGGTACAGCTCGTCCATCCGGTGGCTGACGTAGACGACGGCGATCCCGCGCTCGTGCAGTTCGCCGATCACCCGGAAGAGCGTCTCCACCTCCCTGGGCTCCAGGGAGGAGGTGGGCTCGTCCATCACCACGACCCGGGCCTGGACCGAGACGGCCCGCGCCAGCGCGACCATCTGCTGGGTGCCGACGCCGAGGGTGTCCAGCGGGCGCCGGACGTCGGCCGTCACGCCGAGGCCGGCCAGCAGTTCGGCGGCCTCCCGGTGCATCCGGTTGAAGTCGATCAGGCCGAAGCGGGTCTTCGGTTCCCGGCCGAGGAAGATGTTGCGCGCCACGCTCATCAGGGGGACGAGGTTCACCTCCTGGTAGATGGTGGCGACGCCGGCCTGCTGGGCCTCGTACGGGCGGCCGAACGCCACCGGCGCTCCGCCCAGGCGCAGTTCGCCGCCGTCGGGGCGGTGCACGCCGGTGAGGACCTTGATCAGCGTGGACTTGCCGGCGCCGTTCTCGCCGACGAGGGCGTGGATCTCGCCGGCGCGCAGGGTGAAGGAGACGTCGTCGAGCGCCACCACGCCGGGGAAGCGCTTGCTGACGCCGATCGCCTCCAGGACGGGGGCGGTCGGTGAGTCGGTGGCCGCCGGTGCGGTCTTCGCCGGGACGGCTGGGGGTGGTGCCATGGTGATGGCCTTCCAGGGCTGGGCTGGGGGTTCGGGAGAGGAGGGGCCGGGCCGTACGTCGCCGTGCGGACGCGTACGGCCCGGCTGCTCGTCGACCACCCGGACGGCGGTCGTGCGGCGGCTTCCCGTCAGTAGGCGCCGTCGAGGGAGGACTTGGCGTTGTCCGGGTCGTACGCGCGGTCGGTGATGATCACGTTGTCCGCGATGCCCGTGCCGTCGAAGAACTTCTGCGCGGTCGCGAAGGCGAGCGGGCCGAAGCGGGGGTTGGACTCGATGACGCCGTTGTACTCGCCGCCGGCCAGGGCCTCGACGGCGTTGCGGGTGCCGTCCACCGACACGATCTTGATGTCGGTGCCGGGCTTCTTGCCCGCGCCCTTGATCGCCGTGACGGCGCCGAGGCCCATCTCATCGTTCTCGGCGTAGATCGCGGTGATGTCGGGGTGGGACTGGAGCAGCTGCTCGGTGACCTGCTGGCCCTTGTCGCGGGCGAACTCGCCGGTCTGCTGGGCGACGATCTGCAGGCCCGGGGCGGTGGCGGCGATCTGGTCGACGAAGCCCTTGGTGCGGTCGGTGGTGACGCCGTTGCCCGAGGTGCCGAGCAGGACGGCGACCTTGCCGGTGCCTCCGGTGGCCTTCACCAGGGAGTCGGCGGCGCGCTTGCCCTGCTCGACGAAGTTGGAGCCGATGAAGGTCAGGTAGTCCTTGCAGGCGGTGGCGTTGAGCTTGCGGTCGATCGTGATGACCGGGACGTGCTTGGCGGCGGCCGCCTGCAGGGCCGGCTCCAGGCCGTCGGAGTTGAGCGGGGCGATGATCAGGAGCTGGGCGCCCTGGTTGAGCATGTCCTGGATGTCGCTGATCTGCTTGGGGAGCTGCGACTGCGCGTTGGTGGTGAGGAGCTTCTTCACACCGAGCTTGGCGGCCTCGTCCTTGATGGACTGGGTCTCCGCGATGCGGAACGGGTTGGCCTCCTTCTCGGACTGCGAGAAGCCGACGACGGCGTCCTTGAGGTCGAGCTTCGCGGCGCCGTAGGCCTGGAGGTTGCAGCCGCCGCCGGCTGCCGCGTCGCCGCCGGCGGCGGCGCTCGGTGAGGCCACGACCTGGGCGCCCGCGCTGGAGTTCGAGGCCGAGTTGTTGGTGCTCTCCTGCTTCGCGCAGCCGGAGGCGGTGAGGGCGGCCGCGACGGTGAGCAGGCAGGCGGCGGTGAGGGTACGAGATCTGCGAATGGTCATGCTCACGACACTCCTTGGAGGCGGGGGTGGGACCGCAGGGTGGGTTCGGTCCTGAGGGGCTGGAGCCGTCTTCGGCGCCGACCGGTCTGATCCGGGCGGCGGCTGTACGTCGGGTGGCACGTGGTCGACCTGTGCTGATGCCAGCTGACAGTGCGATGGTTCGGGTGGTTCCGAGTGCCGCCGGGCGATTTCCGGGGTGCCGGGTCGCTGGCGTTTACAACGTTATACACATCGGGAGCGAGTGTGCCAAGGGATCGCTCTCCCGGTTTCCGGAACATTTCCCGACCGTGACCTGAGCCGCCGTTCGGAGGCCGGCGTCACACCACTGCGGCGAGTGCTCCGAGCACCGCGTAAGCGCTGGCCCGGGCCCTCCCGGTCAGGGGTGCGGCCTCGGCGGCGCGTCGGTGCCGGTTTCGGGCGAACTGTGTCAGACCCCTGGACACGAATCCTGACGCGTGCTCTTATGCCGTTGGCAGCAACGTTTCCAACGTTGGAAGGACGCCCCCTCCGACCCCGCCTCCACCGTGGTCGAGCCCGTCCCTGCCGTGTCCCCGCCGGAATCACCGTGCCGCAGCCGCACGTCGGGCACCCCGCCCGGCGGAGCGCACCCGGTGTCCACCGGCGAAACCTCTGCATCCCCGGGACGGGCGGACCACCGCCCGGGAATGCCCCACCACCCTCCAGTCCCCCCGTGTGAGGAGCCACCGCATGACACGACAGCCAGCCACCCGACACCGAGGCCGGATGTGGGCGCTGCTGCTGGCAGCGACACTCTCGCTGCCCGTGGTCGGCCTGGTCCCCGGTACCTCGGCCGCCGAGGCCGCCGACGGAACCGCGACCTTCGCCGCCGCCGCCGACCCCGCCACCCAGGTGCACGGCCTGAAGGGCGAGTACTACCGGATGTCGGCCCCGGGTGCGCGTGACTTCGCCGAGCTCGGCGGCGTCGCCCTCGACCCGCAGATCAGCCTCCCCGGGCTGGCGTCGACGTTCCAGGAGACGACCGGCCGGCAGGAGAACACCACCGCGCGCTGGACCGGTCAGATCGAGGCCCCCGCCGACGGCGACTACACCTTCTACGCCATCGGCGACAACGGCTTCCGCCTCTTCATCGACGGCGCGCCCGTCATCGACCACTGGGTGCCCGACTGGGACAACGAGCAGACCAGCGCCGTCGTGCACCTCAAGGCCGGGGAGCGGCACGACTTCCGCCTGGAGATGTTCCAGGACATCGGCGGGGCCAACATGTTCCTCCGCTGGTCGAGCCCGGCGCTGCCGAAGCAGCTGGTACCGGAGAGCGCCTTCACCCCGCCCGCCGGCTTCAGCGTCTACCCGGTCGCCCTGTCCGTCGCCCAGGACGGTCTGAAGGTCCAGGCCACCTTCGACGCCAAGGTCGGCAACGTCCAGGGCGTCGCGAGCCACCTGACGATCGAGTCGGACACCACGCCGATGCCCGTCAAGTCGGTCGCCACCGCCTCCGACGACAAGCGCTCGGTCATCGTCAAGCTCTCCGAGCCGATCCAGAAGGGCCAGCAGGTCCGGGTCCGCTACGACGGCACGGGCGGCCTGACCTCCGGCGGGCAGACCGTGCCGGAGATCTTCCGCACCGCCACCAACAACTCCGCCCACCGTCTCACCACCCCGTGGACCGACAAGGTCGACAAGAACCACCCGCTGCCCGAGTACCCCCGCCCGCAGCAGGTGCGCGACGACTGGGTGAACCTGAACGGCCCCTGGCAGTTCGCCGGCGCCGCCGCAGGTGAGCAGCCGGTCTTCGGCAAGGACCTCGGCGAGAAGATCATCGTGCCGTACCCGGTCGAGTCGATGCTCTCCGGCCTGGAGCGGCACGAGGACCACATGTTCTACCGGCGCACGGTCACCGTCCCGAAGGGCTGGAAGATCGGCTCCGGCCAGCGCCTCAAGCTGAACTTCGGCGCCGTCGACAACAAGGCCACCGTCTGGGTCAACGGCACGAAGGTCGCCGAGCACACCGGCGGCTACACCGGCTTCTCCGCGGACATCACCGACGCCCTCAAGGGCACCGGCCCGCAGGAGATCGTCGTCGCGGCCACCGACACCGCCGGCCCGGACCAGCCGCTCGGCAAGCAGTCCGCCAACCCCGGCGGCATCGTCTACACCCAGTCGTCGGGCATCTGGCAGACCGTCTGGATGGAGCCGGTCGCCACCACCTCCATCGACACCGTCACCACCACCCCCGACATCGACAGCGGCACCCTCGCCGTCACCGTCAACTCACCCGGCGCACCCGCCGGCACGCTGGTCAAGGCCGTCGCCAAGGACACCGACGGCAACGTGGTCGGCTCGGTCAGCGGCCCCGCCAACACCCTGCTCCACCTGCCGGTGAGCAACCAGCACCTGTGGACGCCCGACGACCCGTACCTCTACGACCTCAAGGTCACGCTGACCAGCGGCAAGCAGACCGACACGGTCAAGAGCTACTTCGGGATGCGGAAGGTCGCCATCCAGGACGTCGGCGGCTACCAGAAGATCGTCCTCAACGGGAAGCCGATCTTCTCGCTCGCCGAACTCGACCAGGGCTTCTGGCCGGACGGCCTGTACACCCAGCCGACCGACTCGGCCATCACCTTCGACCTGAAGGCGCAGAAGGACCTCGGCTTCAACGCCGTCCGCAAGCACATCAAGGTCGAGTCGCCGCGCTGGTACTACCAGGCCGACAAGCTGGGCCTGCTCGTCTGGCAGGACTTCGTCTCCGGTGACTTCCGCACCACCGCCGGACAGCAGGAGTTCATCGCCGAGGGCAAGGCGGAGATGGACCTGCTCCACAACTCCCCGTCCCTCATCGGCTGGATCGTCTTCAACGAGGGCTGGGGCGAGTGGAACCGCGAGGACACCGGCAAGCTCACCGAGGCCGTCAAGGCCGCCGACCCGTCGCGCATCGTCAACGCCCACAGCGGTGTCAACTGCTGCGCCTCCAAGGGTGACTCAGGCGCGGGCGACATCATCGACCACCACGACTACGGCAACAACGACCCGGCGTTCCCGGACAGCAAGCGCGCGGCCATGGACGGCGAGCACGGCGGCTTCACCCTCCGCGCCCCCGGCCACATGTGGCCCGGCGCCCCGACCGTCATCTACAGCGGTGTGAACGACAAGGCCGCCCTCACCAAGAAGTACGTCGAGAACACCGAGACGTACTACCTCGCCGCCGCCGGCGCCGAGCTCTCCGGCTCCGTCTACACCCAGGTCACCGACCTGGAGAACGAGCTCAACGGCCTCTGGACGTACGACCGTCGCCAGATCAAGGTCGACCCGGCCCAGGTCCGTGCGATCAACCTCAAGGTCATCGCGGCCGGCGCCGCAGCCGGCGCCCGCTCCGAACTCAAGGGGGGCGGCTCCTGGTCCCTCGATGAGGGCACCGGCACCACCGCTGCCGACCAGGGTCCCAACAAGGCCTCGCTGACCCTGACCGGCGGCACCACCTGGACCCAGGGCATCAGCGGCAGCGCCCTCAAGTTCGACGGCCAGGCGCAGTACGCCCAGACCGCCGGGCCCGTGGTCGACACCAGCAAGAGCTACTCGATCTCCGCCTGGACCACCCTGGACGCCCTGCCCGGCAACTACGCCACCGTGGTCAGCCAGGACGGCCGCCGCACCGAGAACCCGTTCTACCTGCAGTACGGCCAGGGCGCGTTCGCCTTCAGCCTCCCCGGTGGCGTCCGCGCCCGGCTGGCGATCAACCCGCAGCTCGGCCACTGGTACCACCTGGTCGGCGTCCGTGACGCCGCGGCCGGCACCATCTCCCTGTACGTCGACGGCACCCTCGCCGCCACCGTGCCGGCCACCTCGGCCGACGTCTCCACCGGCCCGCTCAGCCTCGGCCGCGCCAAGTGGAGCGGTGGCAACGTGGACTACTGGAACGGCTCGATCGACCAGGTCCACGCGTACGACAAGGCCCTCACCGCCGCGGAGGTGAGCGCCCTGCACACCGCCGAGCAGCCCGCGTAGCACTCGACGGCCGCACCACGCCGCACCGCTTCGTGCCGCCCCCGGCGGGAGGACTCTCCTCCCGC